>CAZTJA010000005.1:0-82243 GCA_964613745.1 uncultured Syntrophaceae bacterium | reverse complement strand
CCGTTCCTGAGAATAGGTTTCAACTACGACTTCGGGCTGGACCAACAAATTTTCAGAGATAGATCGCAACCAGATTCAGCGGGAGCGAGTTATTCCGGCGGCGCACCCATGACCATCGGCCTGCACGCGAAGGCGCTCCCGGGAAGAATACGGCAGGTTCCCGTCGTAATGCAGGCACGAGCAAGATTCCCGGTTCCTTATCTGAACAGACCCTATGAAACGAAAATCACCGATCTGGAAATATCCGGCGGTTTAAGACCATCCGTTTGGGAAACGAGTCTTTTGGGTCACAACACCTTTGGGGTAAGCCTCATGGGGGGGTACCGGTCCATCACAATGGATACAACTTTGGGTAGAGATAGCATAGCCCCCAATGATCCGCTGCCGTCAATTGAATTATTTCCTGAGCGGGTTGAAATCAAAGCACGTTGGGAAGGACCTTTTGTGGAATTTGGCTTAATTTTTTAACAACGCTCACTTAATCTCTTATTCCCCTCGAAAGCCTGCCTATGCTCCTTGGCGGTCACGTCAAAATTCCCGAAGACATTGAGTTCCTCACCAAGAATGGGTTCGATTTCGGCGAGCTTGTGCTCACAAAAGCGTATTCGAAAGACCTGTGGAGCGCCTCCGAAATTCTGAGCCCCTTTGATTCAGGCTTTTTTCTTGTAGCCCATGGTCCAAGGGAAGGACCGCCCAATGATATACGTAATATTCAGGAGAACTATTTTCCTGCTTTGAAAGAATCCATCAGGCTTTTAGAACGTCTTGGAATTACCTTTCTTACCATCCACATGTGGGTTGATTCACGGTATGTCGAAAGTTCCGTCCGGACTGCAAAGGCGAAAGTTTTGGGCGATGTAGTAAAATGCGGCCAAGACCACGGTGTCACGGTTGCTCTTGAAAATCTATCGGAGACTGCCGAAGATCTGGACTTTGTCTGTTCTCAGGTTCCGGAACTCGTTTTGACTCTGGATTTGGGCCACGGTCAGCTCATTACAACTGAGAATACCTCCTTCCGGATAATCGAAAAGCTTGGGTCACGCATACGACACCTGCATGTTCATGATAATCATGGGGGTAAGGGGGTTTCAGATGATCTGCACTTGCCTCCGGGTGAGGGAATCATCGACATAGAAGGCATTTTACAAAAGCTGCGTTCAATCGGCTACGACAATACATTGACCCTGGAGCTTGAAAACGAGCAACTGGTTGATGCCGCTCTTCAGATTCGCTCAATCTTGAAAAAGCTGGATTCCGTGATAGATTGACCGCCATGTGCGGTGAACAGAGAACAAATGGTTTCCTTTCCGGGAATGTTATTCGACTCGCTACGGAACCACAGGTCTCAAAAAAAGGTGGATACAGGTTCCGCGGTATCGAGATGTGTTCCACGAGAGATCACTGCAGAATCTTCCTCATCTTTCCTGAATCACTGCCACGAGAATTATTTGACTTTCCCTCATTATGCATCGAGAATTCACACATTGCCCTTCGTAACGCTTTGCCGAACAATGTTCTTGAAGACGGCACCACAATACTCAGCGTTTCTCCACATACCGATCTAATACTTGAACCGCTTCGCATCGTTGGGGTCACTGATGCCGTCCAGGCCGCCGTATGTCATGCGTCAATGGATTTGCGTTTGAGGTTGGCTCTTGATGAGCCATATTGGGTTTCAAAGGGAAAATTCATTCATGAACTCTTTTCGCATATCCTGCTGAATGATGATTCACACGAAGCCGAACTTTTTGATCGTGCTTTCAACCACGCCCTCAGGCACATACTCTCAATTATTCCGGGAACCGGAGTATCCGTTGATCAAACAGCTTTACGGATTGAAGCTCAAGAGCATTTCGACAGGCTCAAGAACTGGCTCCCGAAGATTAAACGACGATTTACCGGCTACCAATCCGAATGCGATGCAGTCTCCCATGAATTGGGGCTTAAGGGCAGGGCTGATGCCGTATTGTATGGAGATGACGGCAAGAATGCGATTATTGAGATGAAATCCGGCAGAGTTCCCGTTGAAGACCACATGTTGCAGCTCTTTGCTTATACCATGCTCTTCGATTCGCCTGATCGGATTTTTAATGGAACCCTGTTCTATTCGGGATCAGGAGAATCAAAAGAGGTGGTGAAAGAGAATCCGGATTTCCGAAGACGCATTCTGTTCGGAAGAAATATCGTGATTGCATTGAAACGGTCCCATGCTCAGAATGCACATTTAAAGCTGAACAGGCCTGATTGTTCAGGGAAAATGTGTTTCTCAAGTAATCCTTGCAAGAAGTTTTTTGATTCCGGGCAATTCTGTATATCGTCTGACCCGGAAATTTCGTCTTATTACGAACGTTGGTTTGGAGCGCTCTCCGTTGATTCATGGGAATCCGAGAAAGCCATTCTAATTGATCGTGAAGCCCCGGACATTGCGTTACAGGATGGACGACTTGCTCGCATCGATACCCTTCAAGTGAATGATGATGCCACACATACGGCCACAAAATCCTATATCCACGTCAAGATTACTACGCAAGCAACTGAATTTGAGATTGCGACGGGCGATGAGATTTGTCTCTCCGAAGACGTTAACGGCTCATTCCAAACTCTGCGAGGATATGCTACGGGCATTGACCCGGGCTTCATAGACCTCAAGATCAAGGTTCCCACTTATCATGTGGAGAATGGTCCCAAACTCCCCGATCCATTGAAACATGCCGTCTATTTAGAAAAAGTGTCTTTCACGAGGGGGAGGGAAGTAGCGGCAAAGGCCCTTGCACGCTTTATTATGTACGCCCCCAAAGAGGTTCTCAATACAATAATCAAAGGTGTTGAGGACAAACTCATTTCCCCAAATTCAGTTATGGACCAAGAACCTGACGGAAATTACATAACTGATTTCTGCTACGCGGAAGGCTTGCAGAACGAACTCAATGAAGATCAAGCGGCTGCCGTTTTAGCCGCGCTCAAATCCCAGGATTTCCACATAATTCACGGGCCTCCGGGTACCGGCAAGACCAGAGTCCTTGCGCGATTGATACGTCTTTGCCTGGACAGAGGGGAGCGGGTTCTTGTCGCTGCACCGACAAATACGGCTCTGGATAGAATACTCGGAGCATGCATCCGGCTCGGAATTAGTGATTTCCTTCGAATCGGGAGTAGAAAAAATATTTCCACGGAGTTCTTGGCGGATATTCAATCGATTGGTTTACATCGTGTTTTATCCGACGACTTTATTCGCTCATCCAACGATTTACAGGAATTCAAAAGGTCATTTCAAAACATAAAGCTCATAGGGGCCACCGCGTTCCAGTGTGCGTCGAATCCGATTCTTTTCAGATCCGATTTCGATACCGTCGTAATTGATGAAGCCGGTCAATTGGATGAGCCTTCAGCTCTCGGGCCACTCGTCTACGGAAGGAAATTCGTGCTCTGCGGAGATCATTACCAGTTGCCCCCAATAGTGCAAAGTTCGAGGTATTCGGAAAATTCCATATTGGAGAAGTCCCTTTTTGAACGGCTCTATGAGTCGGCTTCGCAGCGCAAAATTTCAAAGCTGCGGATTCAGTATCGGATGAACCGGGAAATTCAGGACATTCCTTCAAAGTTGTTTTATAACGGCGAACTCCTGCCGGGACCTGAAACGGCAACACGGCGATTGTCCATACCTTTGAATGGGGATAAAAAGTCAGGATTAGACATTCTACTGGACCCAAACGAACCGGTAATTTTCGGAGATATCGTCTTTGGTGAATCGGGAAAGAGCAGGGCACTGGAAGCAGAAGTCGCGTGTAAACTTGCTCGTGCATATCTAAGTCACGGCATCCCGGCCCGCGAAATCGGGATAATCACCCCGTATAAAGCTCAGCAGCAGCTCATACGACAAAATCTTCCGGCCGAATTCCTCCTACCCGGCATGTCGATTTCCGTTGATACGGTGGATGCGTTTCAAGGTGGGGAACGTGAAGTTATTATACTGTCATTAGTCAGATCGGATAACGTAACTTCTTTTTTGGCCGATAAGAAGCGCCTGAACGTTTCGTTGAGTAGAGCCAGATCAAAATTGATTCTGCTCGGTCACGAAGAAACCTTGAGAGCACACGAACTGTTCGAAGCAGTCCTGAAAAACATCAAATCAGTAAAAGTCGGATCGGTGTGATACATGGCAAAAATTCCGGAATTGTTTCTCGTGGACGGTAGCTCGTACATATATCGTGCTTACCACGTCATGTCGACTTTATCGAACTCCAAAGGTTGCCCTACAGGGGCGGTTTTTGGATTCACCAACATGATAATCAAGACCCTGAAGGATAAGTCGCCTGAACGAATTGCCGTTATATTCGATGCGAAAGGCCCAACCTTCCGACATGAGCGTTACGACCAATATAAGGCCAACCGCCCAATGATGCCCGAAGATCTCCAGCTGCAAATACCGTATATACACAGGATTGCCGACGGTTACGGATTGCCCGTGATTACCGCACCGGGATTCGAGGCGGACGATGTAATTGCAACTTTAAGCATTGAAGCCCGGAACAAAGGTTGGCAGGTGATTATTATTTCGGGTGATAAGGATTTGACTCAGCTCGTTGGTGAAGGAGTGCTGATGTGGGATCCTCAGAGGGATGTCACCTATGATGCTGAAGGCGTTCAAAAAAAATATGGTGCCCCTCCGGAGCGAATTGCCGACCTGTTCGGATTAATAGGGGATACTTCGGATAATGTTCCCGGGATTCCGGGAATAGGTCCCAAGACCGCATCTACGCTCATTGAGAAATATTCATGTATCGAAGGAGTGTACGAGAACATTGAGCACATAACCCAGAAGAAGGTTCGTGAAAATCTGTTAACCCACAGGGACAAGGCATTCCTAAGTCGTGAACTCGTGACTCTTAATTATCAAGTTCCTCTGGAAGTCTGCTGCGAAGATTTGGTGATCGGCACAAAGAAAATTGAAGAGCTTAGGGATATATTCACGGAACTTGAATTTAAGAAGCTTCTGGACGAATTGCCTGCCGTAAAGACTCTTGATTTTCAGCATTACTGCACGGTAGTGACACCGGAAACTCTTTCGGAATGGATAGACAAAATGAAGCGGTTGCGACGCTTCGCTGTTGATGTGGAAACAACATCGGAGCATCCAATGTCCGCCGATTTAGTGGGAATATCTTTTTGCGGGGAAGATGAACAGGCTTGCTACATCCCGGTGGGGCATTCCTGCGGTGATCAGTTGACAAAAAGTGACGTGCTGGATGCAGTAAGAGAAATCCTTGAAAGCCCTCAATACGCGAAACTCGGCCAGAACATTAAGTACGACATGATAGTGCTCAAGCGCGAAGGGGTTCAAATACGCGGTATCGAATGCGATACGATGCTTGCCTCTTACCTTTTGGATGCAAATATCAGGGGCCACTCGCTCGATGATCTTGCGGAACGATGTCTTCAGCATAGGACGATTCGGATAAAGGAATTGATCGGCGCGGGTAAAAAGCAGATCACTTTTTCTGAATTGGAAATTGCGAACGCTTATGAATACGCATGCGAAGATGCCGAAGTCACGTTTAGAGTTGCGAACGTGCTTGAACCGAGACTCAAAGACGAAGGACTTATGGCCTTGTTCAAGGAATTGGAAATTCCTCTGATTCCCGTCTTGGTAGATATGGAAACCACTGGAGTGAAAATAGATATTCCTTATCTGACCAATTTATCTCAGGAATTTGGCGAAACCTTGTCCAATCTTGAAGCTGAAATTCACAACATTGCGGGAGAATGCTTCAACATTAATTCGCCAAAGCAGTTGAGCGACATACTGTTCACCCGTCTTGGACTCAAGTCCCAGAAAAAAACCAAGACAGGGCAATCCACTTCACTGGACGTTCTGGAACAACTCGCGCTTGAACATGAGCTTCCCCGAAAAATTCTGGACTACCGTTCAATTTTTAAACTCAAATCCACGTACGCGGATGCACTGGTCTCTCTGGTGAATCCTCAGACGGGAAGAATTCACACCTCGTACAATCAAGCAGTGGCGGCCACCGGCCGGCTCTCTTCATCGGACCCCAATCTCCAGAATATCCCAATCCGAAGCGCGGAAGGACGGAAGATTCGCCGGGCGTTCATTCCTGAAGAGGGCTATGTTTTTGTTGCCGCTGATTACTCTCAAGTTGAGCTGCGCGTAATGGCTCACCTCTCGGGTGATGAGAGGCTACGTGAAGCATTCACCAATAATGAGGATATTCATTCCATCACTGCTGCAAGTGTCTTCGACTGCGCCCTGGGATTGATCACTCCTGAAATGCGTCGTAAAGCAAAGGAGATCAACTTCGGAATTATTTATGGAATGGGACCTTTCAAACTTGCGAATCAGATAGGCGTCGGATTGGGAATGGCAAAACAGTATCTGCAGGAGTACTATCGATTGTACTCAGGCGTAAAGCAGTACATGGATGAGGTACCTGAGAGAGCCAAGTCCGTAGGATATGTTACCACAATTTTGGGTCGCAAGCGATTTCTTCCGGATTTAAGAAATCCAAATAAAATAGCCCAGCAGGCGGCGAGACGAGTGGCTATTAATACGACGATCCAAGGAAGCGCTGCAGATCTGATGAAATTGGCAATGATCAAGCTCCATGATGCTCTGGAAACATCCGGATTGCCCACTAAAATGATTCTCCAGGTTCATGATGAATTGATACTGGAAGCCCGGGCCGATGTAGCCGAGGAAGCGGCAAAGCTACTGAAAGAGCAGATGGAATCCGTTTACCCGTTGTCGGTACCGTTGGAAGTGGAAACTTCTATAGGAAAGAATTGGGACGAGGCACATTAGTATGTCGGAAAAATTGCAAGCTTGGATCCTGACTATCGGAAATGAAATTATAAACGCGGTCATCACGGACACAAACAGGGAAACGGTATCCAGAGAACTTCGATCTTTGGGTATCGGGGTGAAAGGAATGTCTTCCGTCGGTGATACGCTGGAAGATATATGTAACGCCCTTGATTATGCGATGCACAAGGCTCCCGTGACCATAGTATCCGGAGGTCTCGGACCCACTGAGGACGACAAGACGGCTGAGGCAGCCGCAAGGTATTTGGGTGTTGAACTACAACTCCAGAAGGAGCAGTTGGCGCGAATAGAAAACCGATTCAAGCAGTGGAATCGTCCCATGCCGCCGACAAATACGAAACAGGCACTTTTACCTGCGGGATCAAACCCTTTGCAAAATGACTTTGGAACCGCTCCCGGATTCCAAATAGAAAAAAATGGATCGATTGCTCTCTTTTTTCCGGGGATTCCTCGTGAACTCATCGGCATGTTCCGGAACGAGGCCGTTCCGCTCATTAGAAGACGATTCGGCAGCAGCGAACTGTATTTTAAGAATAGGACGATTCACGTCTACGGCTTGTCCGAATCAAGATTAGGAGAAGTCTTAGCGGATTTGGCGGCGGATGAAGAAAATTATCATTTGGCGTTCCTACCGCGCTTTCCCATTATTCGTCTTCGAATAGATGTAAATGCTGAAACCGAAGCTGCTGCGGAGAATTTGCTGGAAGAAAAAGCAAGCGTCATTACCGAGAGAATCCGTGAAAACGTGATTACCGGTGAAAAACCTTTTATGGAGTACGCGGTTTACGAATTGCTCAAAGAACGAGGTTTGACGCTTACTCTGGCTGAATCAATTACAGGCGGAATGATAGGAGAGATGCTCACCCGAGTCCCCGGAGGATCGGACGTGCTCATGGGATCAATCGTCAGCTATTCGAACGAGATGAAAGAATCCATTCTCGGAGTGACAAAACAGACTTTACAAACCCACGGGGCCGTTTCGCACAAATGCGCTAAGGAAATGGCAATTGGAGCAAAAAGAGCAGGTGGATCCGATATTGGTCTGTCGATCACCGGCATAGCAGGCCCGGGTGGAGGGAGCGAGGAAAAACCTGTAGGTACTTTTTACGTAGGAATGGCCCATCCTGAAGGTCTAATTTCCCGGGGGTTCCTGATGCCGGGAACCCGTGAGTGGGTAAGGACACTGGCAGCCATGCAGAGTTTAGATCTTCTTCGCAGGTTTTATTCGGGTTTTACTATTCACGGTACTGAGTCGTAGACAAAAATAAAGCGAAGTAGAAGAGGGTGTACTTCGCTTCAACTCTCGCGGTCTTACATCACTAATATCTATATCTCGTGGTGTAACATTTGTATTCGTACCCGGTCCAGGTACATGTCTCATTTCCACGTTGGAAATACCCGGTTCCTCCTCCCGATACCGGAGGACCTGATGGGTACCCATAGTAATACTGGTCAAAGTAGTTTCCGCCGCCACCGTAAAATCCCGGTCCACCTCCTATGTATACTCCGCCGCCCCAACCGAACCGCACAGGAGTAACGCCCAGCTCAAATGCATTTCCCTCGAAATGGGAAGGAATTAAGGTGAAGGCATTTTCCGGATTTGTGTTTACCACTTGATCTGCATTCGCCGGAATGGCAGATATCAACATTGCAGCAAGAGCTGCCGCAACAAGTCCCATATATATTTGTGACCGTTCCATTGTCGGATCCTTTCGCTTGTTTCTCCCCCGAAGAAGAAAATTTGATCAACGGGAACAATTCTCATAACCATATGATGCCGACTGGATGGAATGGGTTCGAAGTGGGACGATAGTGAGCAGTGGAGAGATGTTCTCTCCCTTTGGGAGAGAACACAATTTTTAGATTCCTATTTCCTCGTCAGTCAAATAACAGGCGGGATCAGGTGCCCAGACATCATCATAGATGGCCTCGGCTCTTACTCTAAAATTGCCGCCGCAGATATCGAGCCATTGGCATTGAGCACACCGGCCTTTCACGTGCTTTTTCTTTTCTTTAAGTTTCATCAGAAACTGATCCGAACTGTCGGTCCAAATTTCGCTGAACTTCTTGTCTCTCACGTTTCCGAAGGTGTGATGCCTCCAAAATTGATCCGCGTGCACAGCTCCATCCCAAGATACACAACCGATTCCGCGACCTGAGTTGTTGCCTTCGTTCATCTTAAGTAGAGTCAAGACTTCTTCAGCACGTTGAGGATCTTCCTTCTTTAATCTCAGATAGAGATACGGCCCATCTGCATGATTATCCACAGTGAGCACTTCCACGGGTTTACCCTTGTCATGAAGTCTGCGAGTTCGATCCAAGATAAGATCTACGACCTCTCTTGTCTGCTGGTGATCCAAATCTTCTTCAATGAGCGCCGTGCCTCGGCCCGCGTATACGAGATGATAGAAACATATCCTTGGAATATCCCGATCTTCCACAAGATCGAAAATGCCGGGAATATCTTCGTAATTTCTGCGATTTATGGTGAAGCGAAGACCGACTTTGAGACCAACTTCCCGGCAGTTGTCTATCGCCTGCATAGCCCGATCAAAAGTCCCCTTGAAGCCCCTGAATGAATCATGAGTTTCCCTCAGACCATCAAGGCTGATTCCCACATATGAGAGGCCGATTTCCTTCAGCTTCACTGCCATGCCGGCATCAATCAGCGTACCGTTGGTGGATACGACCGCTCTGCGTCCCTTGGAAACCGCGTATCGAATTAATTCCAGAATGTCTTTGCGAATCAAGGGTTCTCCACCGGAAAAGAGGATCACCGGCGAACCAAAGTCGGAGAGATCATCTATAAGCGCTTTCCCTTCGTCGAATGAAAGCTCACCCTGATACGTCTTGTCTTCTGAATGTGAGTAACAGTGAACACACTTGAGATTACAACGTCGAGTGGTATTCCAGACGACAACGGGTTTCTTGTCTGCAGAAAATTGGAGAAGATGAGAAGGCAAGTCCTTTGAATGGCGACCATACCGCAGCGGGTCCGATGCTTCGACCGCGCCGCAATAAAGTTTTGATATACCGATCATATATAGACCTCTCAGTGCAATCCAATGCACGGCGATTTGTGCTATAGAGCAATCAAGATGATTGTATAAATTCTGGAGCCAAGTTCGTGGGTAAATTACAGAATCCCTGTTATGAATCGCGGTTGTTCACGGACTCCACGCTAAAGGATATATCTTTAAGGCTTTTACGGCAAGGCCTTGGAATACATTATAAATAGCTTTCCAAATCGGTTAAGATGCTCCGCTTTCTTTCAATGTAGGTGAAATAGTCCATCAATATTTTTCCGTGATCAAACGCTAACGGGGAAGGAAGAGTCTCCTTTGTGAAGACTGCAATGTCCTCAGCATCGTCACTGGCCACCGGCTTGCCGTCGGCTCTTGCCGTGAAGCAGATTGTTATGGTGTGTTCTCTTGGATCACGATCCGGAGCTGAATATGCATTGAACATCTTCAGATCGTTTATATCCAGCGAAGTTTCTTCCTTCGCTTCGCGAACCGCCGCGTCTTCCGCACTCTCCCCGTAATCGATAAAACCTCCCGGCAATGCCCATCCGTAGGGAGGATTTCTCCTTTTGATCATTATGATCCCCGAATCCATGCTTATTATTATGTCCACCGTGGGGATAGGATTTCTATATTTCTCGACGGGAGTTCCGCATTCCGGACAATTAAGAGTCTTTTTCATCCGCAGTATTGCCTCTCGTGAATAAGTTCGAGCATGTTGGAGCCATCAATTCTGAATAGACATTTTACTTTAAAATTCAGACGAACACTTCAGGTCAAGGATGGATTTAGGATCGAAAATTGATTGAGGATTTGTGAATTTGTAATGAGCGGAACGTTGGGGACTTGACAAACGACCCGATTATTGGCACTCACATATAGTGAGTGCTAACAAAGTTGCGCGCTCAACTTAATCAATACTCAATTAACAAAACCCAATCTGGAGGTACAAACATGAACTTTAAGCCTCTGTA
The DNA here is from genome assembly GCA_964613745.1 of uncultured Syntrophaceae bacterium. Classification (GTDB taxonomy): domain Bacteria; phylum Desulfobacterota; class Desulfomonilia; order Desulfomonilales; family Desulfomonilaceae; genus CAZTJA01. Next base: position 71,405 of record CAZTJA010000005.1, on the reverse strand, counting down.
TGACCGAATCCTTGTTGAAAGGGTTGAGTCGGAGGAAAAAACCGCAGGCGGACTATTTCTGCCCGATACCGCCAAGGAGAAACCCCAACAAGGAAAAATCATCGCTGTAGGCCAAGGCAAACGAACCGAAGACGGAAAATTGATCGAACTTCAGGTGAAAGTCGGAGACACCATCCTTTTCGGCAAATACTCGGGTTCCGAAATCAAAATTGACGGCAACGAGTACCTGATCATGAAAGAAGACGACGTCCTCGGAATAGTCGAATAAGAAAACCACTTAAAATTTAGCTTACATTTCAGAGAGGAGCATATAAATGGCTGCTAAAATGATCATGTTCGAGCAACAGGCTAGGGACAAGATACTCAAAGGCGTCAACATCATGGCTGATGCCGTCAAATCTACTCTAGGTCCCAAGGGCCGCAATGCCATACTCGAAAAAAGCTGGGGCGCTCCCAATGTGACCAAAGACGGTGTGACCGTTGCAAAGGAAATCGAACTCGAAGACAAGTTTGAGAACCTCGGCGCTCAGATGCTGAAAGAAGTCGCATCCAAGACCTCCGACGTTGCCGGTGACGGAACCACCACCGCAACCGTGTTGGCTCAGGCGATCTACCGTGAAGGTATCAAAATGGTTGCCGCCGGTGCTTCACCTATGGACCTCAAGAGGGGCATAGATGCAGCCGTAGACGCAGTTGTGAAACAGCTTAAGACTCTTTCGAAACCTACCAAGGACAAAAAAGAAATAGCTCAGGTCGGCACAATTTCAGCCAACAACGACCCCACCATCGGCAACATTATTGCCGAGGCTATGGAAAAAGTCGGCAAAGAGGGCGTCATCACGGTTGAAGAAGCCAAGGCTATGGAAACATCCCTCGACGTAGTTGAAGGTATGCAGTTTGACCGTGGATACCTTTCTCCTTACTTTGTCACCGATCCTGAAAGAATGGAAGTAAGCCTGGACGAGCCTTACATTCTCATCAACGAGAAAAAGATTTCGAATATGCGCGACATGCTGCCGCTACTTGAGCAAGTTGCGAAAATGGGCAGACCGCTGCTCATCGTTGCTGAAGACGTAGAAGGCGAAGCGCTTGCCACTTTGGTTGTGAACAAATTAAGAGGAACATTGAACGCATGTGCGGTAAAGGCACCTGGATTCGGTGATCGCCGCAAGGCCATGCTCGAAGATATAGCGATTCTTACCGGCGGTCAGGTTATTTCCGAAGACCTCGGTTTGAAGCTCGAAAACGTCAGCTTGAACGATTTGGGCCGATGCAAGAGAGTTAGCATCGACAAAGACAATTCAACAATCGTTGACGGTTACGGAGCAAAAGAGAAAATCGAAGGCCGTGTCCGACAGATCAGGACTCAGATTGACGAAACTACTTCTGATTATGATCGTGAGAAACTGCAGGAGAGATTGGCCAAATTGGTTGGCGGCGTTGCAGTAATTAACGTAGGCGCAGCTACCGAAACAGAAATGAAAGAGAAGAAAGCCCGAGTTGAAGACGCTCTGAATGCCACCCGTGCAGCAGTTGAAGAAGGTATCGTTTCCGGTGGCGGCGTAGCTTACCTCAGGTGCACGGACGCAATTGCGGCTCTCAATTTGGACGGCGACGAGAAAGTGGGAGCGCGCATTGTTTTGAGAGCACTGGAAGAACCTATCCGACAAATCGCCGTAAATGCGGGTCATGATGGTTCCATAGTTGTGGATAAGGTTAAGAATTCCCAAGGAGCTTGGGGCTTCAATGCTTACAAGGAAGAGTACGAAGACCTTATTGAAAACGGTGTCATCGATCCCGCGAAAGTCACGAGATTGGCTCTCCAGAATGCAGCTTCGGTCGCAAGCCTGATGCTGACCACGGAAGTTATGATCGCCGAAAAACCGAAAGAGAAAGAGCCCCCGATGCCTGGTGGCGGTATGCCCCCGGGAGGCATGTACTAAGATAATAAAAAGGCGCCGAAAGGCGCCTTTTTATTTTCGGAATACGTTTTAGCGGTATCTATTGCAAAGAAAGTCTTTCTTTATATTTGATCAAGGGGCCATAGAACTCGGTTTCACAATAATGGCATCTAAGAGTTACCGGATTTAGAGACGAAATCCCGAATTTTCCCGGCACTTCTTCGTGATTGGTTATGCAAAAACGATCAGGACATATCACGATGTCCCCAACTTCCTTCGGTGTTTCAACTTTGTGCTTCTCCGTTACGCGTCCATTCTGAATACGGGTAATCGTCGCCGCCGGAGCAATAAGGGCCACAACATTAAGCATATCGCGGGTCAAACTGAGATTTTCAACTTTGATAATGTCTTTACGCACCATGGACGGTGAATCGAAATTAATTCCGACTGCTATGATATCGCCGGTTGCACGCGCCAGAGCATTTAAACCAAGAACTTGCATAATAAGATTCGCTTTGCCGGCAGTTATGTGATCGATGACGATCCCTGATTCGATCTTGGCTATAGTTACGGATCTATCCTTCATTGTATTGCTCCCAATATAAGGGCAAGCAGCGTTTCCCGTACGAAAAGGCCGTTTCTCGCCTGGTTGAAATAATACGCATGAGATGTTCCGTCAACGTCGGGAGCAATTTCCGTTACCCTGGGCAAAGGGTGCATTACTTTCATGTGGGGCTTCGCGTCTTTGAGCATGTTCGCGTGCAGCCTGTATATACTTCTAAATTTTTCTGCTGTGGTTACCCGATCCGCAAATCTTTCCATCTGAATACGTGTCATGTAGAGCACGTCGATTTCCGCAATAAAATCTTCAATGCGGCTGGCTTCGACAAAACGCAGTCCCTTTTGTTTGGCCCTTTCACACTTGTCGATTAAAAATCTGGGCATTGAAAGATCTCTAGGTGAAATGAAGATGAGATTACAGTTTTCGTATTTGAGCAGCGCTTCAGTAAGAGAATGAACGGTTCTTCCGTTGGCCAAATCACCTACCATCGCAATGGTAATTCCGTCTAACCGGCCCTGAGTTTCCTTGATCGAATATAGGTCCAACAGAGTTTGGGTAGGGTGCTGGTTTGGTCCGTCGCCGGCATTGATGACGGGAATGGCGGCAGCTTCAGCAGCTAGTCTTGCTGCTCCTTTGAGGGGATGTCGTATGACGATCACATCAAAACCATACCCGTCATGCATCTTGACTGTGTCCCAGAGGGATTCTTCTTTGGTAGTTGATGTGATGTTCGAGTCATAGAAGCCGCCAACGGCTCCCCCAAGATTACGCATGGCTACTTCGAAGGATGTTCGCGTTCGAGTTGAAGGTTCGAAAAACATCATCGCACAAAACTTATTTTTACAGAGGGAACTCTTGTCGGGATGACTTCGAACTGTTTCCACTCGAGAGAGGATTACATCGATTTCCTCTCGCGTTAAGTCATTCATGGAAATGACGTCTCTACCCTCAAACTCCATACGTACCCTTCCTCTCTATCAACATTGATCTCCCCTAGGGGCGATCGAAAACATATTGTTCCGGGATTGATTGAGTGCGCGTGATCTAAACACAAATTGATGTGCTGCGCTATAAAAACATTGCAGAGTTGTGGGTCGATTCACCCGACCATTTTCTTACCTAGAACATACGTGGCATAAACATTGCCCGGAAAGGTAAATCCTGCAAAAGGCGACCATCCGCATTTTGTCTTGAACGCTCCTCGACCTTCGATTCCCTTGTCCGTCAGTTTGGATTGAGCAGTAATATCCAGGATCGTGAACGATGCAGCGTGCCCAACCTGGATTTTGCCGTAAGGAACCGGCAGATCCGGTAGAAAGAACTCCGCTGGTCTGGAGCTCATGACTTTTGCGATTACAGAAGGAGTAAACCCCGTTCGATTAATGAGAAAGGCCGCAAACAGTCCCAGAGTATCCAGATGAGGCATACCGGGTGCCCCATTTTTTTTGTCTTCAAATGTATGGGGTGCATGATCGGAAGCCAGGACATCTATTGAGCCGGCTTTGAGGCAATCCAATAAGAATTGCCTGTTTTCTTCGGTTCGTATTGGCGGATTACATTCCAACAGTTCGGGATGATCGATCGCTTCGATAAAAGGTGAATAAATTTGGCCTGCTTGGAACGAATAAAAGAGATGGTGAGGAGTAACTTCGGTTGTAATTTTTCGTGACGAACCCCTGTTGTGCTCTATTATTTTCTCAAGCGCGGATCTGGTTGAAATATGACAAATGTGACTCTTGAGACCAAATTTCTCGGTTGCCTCTATGATGTTTTCAACAGCCTGAACCTCCGACTGAGGAGGACGAGACACGCTTCTCGATTTTGAAACGTCGAGTTGCAACAGTTCCGGATCTTCAGCATGGAAAAACAGTCGACAATTTTTGTATCTAGCGAGAACTGATTGAGCTTCTCTCCAAGTAGCAAAATTCACGGATGATGAATTTTTATCTAGGTAAAGTTTGTATGGTATATCGGCCCAGGGTTCGGAGTTCTTGGTGATTGCTCCATAGATCACGACAGGACACGCTGATTTCCATGATAAACGTTTTTTTTGTTCGTACGCATCAACGTTGTCCGGAGGCACAGCATCGTTAGGCATTGCGCCGAGAAGGACTACACCCCCATTGATTGCAGCTAAACCAGCCGTCTGGAAAGTTTCCTTTCGGCACGCAGCTTCCCACTTTGCGAACATTGATGAAGATGCGGAGGGTTTTGGAAATTCTCGAGCATGAACGTGAATATCTATAAAGCCGGGAAACAAAATGTAATTGGGGTTGGGCGTTTGTTCAGCTTTTTCGATTTTTTCTATTGTTCCTTCGGCTTCGTTGATCGTAATCTGAATCGGCCGAATGCCGTCGTCACAAACTGCATTGTAGGCAATAGTCTCCACAACTTCACCCAACTTTCACAAACGAGTCTTATAGATTAAGATCGAGTGGGAATGCCTCATTTCGTTTCTGCTTTTTCCAGCATTGCATCAATTATTGATTTACAGAAAGCGGGCAAATCCTCAGGTTTTCTCGAAGTTATGAGATTTCCATCGCGGACAAGTTCAGAATCTTCCCAAATTGCGCCGGCGTTAATCATGTCGTCCTTAATTCCTATAAAGGAGGTTAGCCTTTTGCCCTTAGCCACCCCGGCACTGCTCAGCATCCAGCCTCCATGGCAGATTGAAGCGACAATCTTTCCTTGCAGGAAACAATCTTTGACAAGGAAAACCATTTCACTGTGCAGTCGCATCTTATCCGGGGCGTAGCCACCGGGTATTATGAGAAGATCCAGATCCGATGCCTTCAGCTCACCGGCTGCTTTGTCAGCCGCCGCAGGTATGCCGTACTTGCCGTGATAGACTCCGGATACACCTGAACCGACGAGGAGAACATCTATTCCTTCTTCTTTGAGTCTGTAGTAGGGGACCCATACTTCAAATTCGTTGTAAATATCCTCGATCAGAATAGCCGCCTTTTTTCCTGAAAGCCTCATTTGGATCCTCCCTGTGCCACAAAATATGAATTATCAGCTAATTGTCTTCCACTTCAAGGGATGCTATACGCATTTCATCGCGTCCCTGGATTATCTCGGTTCGCGAAGACTTGCAGTTGGAGCAAAATGGGTCGTAATTCTCAATTTCAACTTCCAATCCACAATCATTGCATTTTAATTTTAACGGAATAATCTTGATGTCCAGCATAGCACCTTCAGCCACGGTGCCTTTTGAAAGAACATCAAACGCAAATGTCACTGCTGAAGGAAGCACTGCTGTTAGTGCACCGAATTCAAGACTTACCTTGACTATTCTTTTGGCATTATGGATTTGAACCTGCTGTTCGAGGATTTCGATGATACTCTGAACAATTCCCATTTCGTGCATGCTATTGCCTCGACCATGGGGGCAGCTGCCACTGAACCGATCTGTTAATCTCCTGAAACATCCCGTTGCCCATCATATCCATATAAACTTTGTATGTGTTTTGCACGTCGCTGTTAGAATGAGTACTGAACACAACCGTGCGCCCTCGAAACGAATAGACGGTGAAGATTGTACCGTCCGGTGCCGAGTAGAAATCCATGCTGGTCTCATTTCCGGGAATATCCTGGGCATGGTCGGAAGCTTTACTCGTAAGATGCTTCATGGTTTTTACATCGGGCATCCGATAAAGCTGCTGAGCATAAGCTTCCCAACACGATACAGCCAAAATGAACGCAAATACAAAAAGCAAGTTTCGCCACGTCATCTGAATGCCTTTCAGCTCTTAGTCTTGTCCAAGTAGATAACAAAACTGAGTGTTAATAACAATATCAGTGCCGGAACACTCTTGAAGCAGTTACATCATAACTAATAGCGAGAACCATTGAATAGGATTTGAAGTCGAGAATAGATGAGAATGACATTATTCAAATGCATGCTTCTTCTAATTGCGATGTGCTCCTTTGGTGCAAACGGAAGTTTTTGGCCGACTTTCAATGTATATTCGAGATCCGGAAAATTAATACGCAATTACGATCTCGAAAAAATGCTTAACCCTGAGAATTCAATTCGATGGGGTGTGAAGATAAATCCGAATTCTCGATTTGGATATGATTCTAAATTCGGTTTGGGATTCGTGGTCGAGTTCTGATTCCAATTCTCTGCTCTGTTCTTTGTAGGTTTTACTTTGAATGACCTCTCATTTTTGATAGAAATTGAATTGTAACCACCTGTTCGCATTTCCTGTTTTCATATCGGAGTTTTCATGAGTACCTTTGATGATTTTTCAAATGAGACCGCTCGAACTTATTTGGACTTTCTCCTTTGGCATTACCGCGTAGTAGATGCTTTCTGGTACTTGAATATTGAAAAGGAGAAAGGAACCGACGAAGCAAATTTCTTCAATGAAAAAGTATGGGAACGTGTTTCCGGTTTGGCTGCGCGAGAAATCAAAAAAAGGTTTGATATCAAAGGGACGGATTTGGATGCCTTTGTTGCAGCCCAAAAACTCTTTCCATGGCATCTTATAGTAAACTACGAAATTGTGCGGAATGAAGATGAGGTTCTCATTTCCGTACCTGATTGTCCTACACAGAAGGCGAGACTAGCTCGAGGACTTAGCGAGTACGCATGCAAGGAAATGCACCAGAGAGAATTCGTCGCTTTTGCGCAAGAGATCAATCCGGAAATCAAAGTTGAATGCATCCATGCACCTCTCGATCCACATCCACCGGAGCGATTCTGCCAATGGCGCTTCACCCTGACGGCAAAATAATTTGTCTGTTTAACTGGGGGTTTTGCATCGAATGTCCAAAGAAATCGAAGCCATAGTGCTTGCTGGTCTCCTAAATGATCGTTTTCTCCTAAATAGAGTGATAACGGACGGCTTTAATTCAGAAGTATTCTCGAACACTAATTATCGGCTTATCTTTAGAACCGTCAAAGATATGTCACAGTATGCAAATCAAGTTATCGACTTCATAACAATTGAAGATTCCATGCGTAAGAAAGAGTGGTTCACACCTGAAGTGGGCCAGGCTCTTGCAGTCCTTCAGGCGGAAGAAACTCCCAACGCCGACAGGTTAATGGCGTATGTAGAAATTCTCAAGGACCAAAGCTTACGCGACCGAATGCACAAGCTCGCCCAAATTATGTCCCAATATTGTATGAGAAAAGGTCAGTACAAAGATCAGGACTTCACCGATTTTTCAGGCAGAATCATCCAGAGCCTAATCGAGTTGCAGAAAACAAAAGTTAAGAAGCGAATAACTCCGGTGAAAGACACCATTGAAGAGATTCGCCAGATCACAAATCAAGCCGCTTCTGCGGAAAAGAAGCTACTTGGGTTTTCAATTCAACCCTTTGAGAGGCTTGAAACCGTAATATCAGGAATCAGAAAGGGCTTTTACTACGGAGTAGCGGGTCCACCTCGTAGGGGTAAGACGACATTTGCTCTTGACCTTGCATCAAGATTGGCCGAACGTAACAAATTCCCGGTTTTGTTTTACACCTGGGAACAGACCCGACGAACTTTGGCGGCGAGGTTGCTCGGCCGTGAATGTTATATCAACCCAGTTAAGCTTCTTACCGATGTTGCTCCCGAAGAGAGCCAAAGGTATTCGCTGGTCAGTAAAGTAATAGATCGCTCCATCTCATACAGTGAAAATTTATTCATAATCGAAGCTGGTCGGCAGGACACAATTGAACGGATCAAAGCTCAAGCTTACAATATAATGCATGAGTTTCGATCCGGTGATGTGGCGGTGTTCTTCGATTATCTTCAGAAAATCCCACTCGGAAAGCAATACGAAGACATCAGAGGTCAGGTGAATGAAGCTTCGGCTCAATTGGCCGATCTAAGTCTCGAACTTGAGTGTCCGGTTGTTGCCATATCGGCCATGGACAAGGATGGGTGCAAACTCGATGAAAAGCCGCCTGCTTACGACGAATTTTCAACCACTTTCTTTGCTCGTCCCACTATGCACAACTGTGTGGGTGGCGGTGACCTCGAGTATGATCTTGATGTTGCTATGGTCTTGTCTAAAGACTGGGTGGCAACGAAAAATCTCCATGAGCGTCTTAGCATAAAAGATAAAGAAGTAGGCACCGCCAATCTGCCGCAGATCGACATTATTAATGTACATATTGATAAGAATCGTGATTCCGCAGGTGAAATGACACCCACAATTCAATATGCTTTTTTCATTAACATAAACAAATTTGTGGAAGTCGGCTATAAGACGCTCGATGAATATAGCAAGGAATTCAAGGGATTTGCAAAGGCGGAAGATATGTTTGGCGCCCTGTTGGACACCGGTATCTTTAAAATTTAGCGATAATCGTGAGTCCTCATCAATGTACCTTACTGAAGTAATTATCCGGAAAGACCGGTTCCCGAATACAGATCAGTATCCGTTCAAGATTCCTTCCATTCGCTCCACAGACATAATTCATTTCATGGGACCCATAACTTTTTTCATTGGGAATAATGGCAGCGGTAAATCCGCTCTCATGGATGCCATAAGCCGCAAAATAGGTCTCCTCCCATGGGGGGGCAGCAAAATTCATAAAGTCCATTCCAATCCGTATGAAACTCGTCTTTCCAGCTTCATAGAATGTAAATGGAACAAGAGAAATAAGTATGGGTTCCATTTCAGAGCTGAGGCTTTCTTCAACTTTGCAGGTTCCCTGGATGACATTCTTATGGATGATCCTGGAAGAGCCGAATATTTTGGAGGAAAGTCACTTAACTGTTTGTCTCATGGAGAGTCATTTCTTGCCTTCTTTAATAGCTATTCATGCAGCATCCCAGGTATTTACCTGATGGATGAACCCGAGGCCGCACTTTCACCGGCTAATCAGCTAACACTTGTAAAATTGCTTCTCAAAGAGGCTGAAGCGGGCAATCGGCAGTACATTATCGCAACCCATTCTCCAATTCTCCTCAGTGCCCCCGGATCGCGGATACTGGATTTTAACGGCGGATCTATAAAGCCTGTTGATTATTTTAGCAGTGCTCCTTACAATTTTTTTAAAAATTTCTTGGATGATCCAAGTAGATTCTATGGCTTGAACTCAGAGGCTACGGATTCATGAACGGCTCCAACCAATACAGTTTTTTATCCGAAGGCTGCAGCGGTGTAATGGACACCCTCATCATAAATAATATTTTGGATAGTATGAGCGACAGCTTGCTCGTACTCGGAGAAGACGGGGAAATCCTTTTTGCAAATAAAGTGACCAAGGAAATTCTAGGATACTCAATTGAAGATTTCAGGCAGAAAGGCTTAGCGGCCCTTTTCTTCCTCAAAGATCAAAATCAAGATTTTACTCAATTATTCGTTGATGCGGTTTGGAAGAAGAGCATCAATAATTACAGCGAAGTCGATTACCTCCATCCTGACGGCATGGTGAAAAGACTTGCAGCCACCACATCCTACCTGCTGGCAGACGGTGAACATGACACCACGTTTATTGGTTTCGTTGCCTTGTTCAAAGATATTACCGAAACCTTTAATCTTAGGAAGAAGGAACAGGAACTCGAAAAGGAAAAAGAGAGAATTGCTGCCGGTAAAATCCGAAGTCTTCATAAACTCGCTATGGGGGTTGCTCACGAAATCCGAAATCCGATGGTGACTATAGGAGGATTCGCTGCTCGCATTTCGAGAGATGAAGGAAACTCGGATACTACAAGACAGTATGCGGAGAATATTCTGGAAGACGCGAGAAGATTGGAAACAGTTGTCGATGAAATTCAAGCCTATTGTAATCTTCCGGAAATTCGGCTTATGGAGAGCACAATTTCAACGGTATTGGGCGAGGTCGCTGCAGAAGCTCAAATCAGAGCAAAATCAAGAAATATCCGAATCCTATTCAGCAACGCTCTGAATCCATCGACAAAGGCGCTCTTAGACTCTCACTTACTCAAAATGGCATTGATGAGATTATTGGATAATGCCGTAGACTTTTCTTTAGACGGATCGGATGTATTTCTTTTGCTATATGAAGATGAAGGAAGCCTCGTAATTGAAGTGAAAGACAACGGAGTCGGAATAGACCGTCAGGATCAGGAATTCATCTTTAACCCATTTTTCTCCACTCGAATTCACGCTTCCGGAATGGGCTTAGCCATTGTGGAGAGAATCGTACATGAGCACATGGGCTGTATTGAGGTAAATTCTTCAAAAGGCAAAGGAACCTCCATCAAAATTGTTATGAACATCATTCCAAATAAAAAGACCTAACCACCCGATAGACTTCACTCATTACGACTTCCAGTACATCTTCCGACGAATCTCACTCGGTCAGTTCACATTGTTTGACCGTATTCGTTCCGTAGGATATAATTACTGTTTTTCAGGAGGTTCAGCCCTTGAAACCTTATCCAGTTATGATGAATCTTGAAAACAAGCAGGTGCTGGTAGTTGGAGGGGGAAGGGTGGCTTTGCGCAAAGTGACGAGCCTTCTGGAATGTGGGGCAAAGGTCTCCGTTGTCAGCCCCGAACTGGACCCTGATCTCCAGTTATTAGCCGAGCGGGAGCAAATCACAGTTCACAAGACTCCCTTTGAAGATACAATCCTGGACTCGTACCCTGATACTTTGCTTGTTTTCGGAACAACGAATTCTCGAAACGTGAATATTGAAATTTACAACTCAGCGGCCAAGAGAAAGATACCATGTAATATCGCCGATGTACCCGATCTTTGTACATTCATCGTTCCCGCCGTGATCATGCAGGGAGATCTCATGATAGCAGTGAGCACCGGAGGGTCTTCTCCCGCCTTGGCCCGGCGAATTCGAGAGGATTTGTCAAGGCGCTTTGGTCCGGAATACGCCGAGATGACCCGATTAATGGCGGAACTTAGAAAACGTGTTCTCGCAATGGGCTCTTCATCTGACTCCAACAAGCAAATATTTCTCGATGTTGTCGATTCGCAACTACTTGAAGCTATCAAATCGAATGACACAAAAAGAGCTCTTGAAATTCTACAAGCAATTCTGCCTCCAATTTTAGATGCTGAAGCCGTGCTCAAGACTGCCTCAGATTCGCAGTGTCAGGAACAATAATTGGATTTAGTATTTTTTCAGATAGCCGTCCTACTCTATATTCTTGCGTCAGCCGGCTATTTGATTTTTCTAATTTTACTGACCGATAGTCGAGCGTTTATAGGATCCATTCCCGCTGTCGCCGGCTACGCGGCCCATACTTTATCAATATTGCACAGAGCCATATTTTCAGGTTTTTTTCCGCTCGCCACAATGTTCGATGCCCTTTCTTTTTTTGCATGGTTGGTAATGGGACCGGCTTTGCTCTTTGCATTGAGATCGCGAGATCCAAGCCCTATTCCAGTATCTTTGGCAACGCCATTCGTGACCGTGATTCTGATTGCCGCCTACACGATTTCATATCAAATCAAAATGCCTTTAGTACCAATACTGAGGAGCTGGTGGTTACCAATTCACGTTTCCTTTGCAATTGCGGGTAATGGGGTGTTTGCTCTTATGGCAATCGGCGGAATAATGTATATCTTACAGGAAAGATTAATAAAAAGGAAACGCCTCGGTAGGATACATAAGCTCCTTCCGTCACTCGAAACACTGGACATGATTAATCGCAGAGGTTTACCGATAGGTTTTTTCTTGCTCACCCTAGGAATAATTTCGGGAGCACTGTGGGCAAATAGTGCCTGGGGCCAATTCTGGAGCTGGGATCCAAAAGAAACGTGGAGTCTCATAACTTGGTTCGCATACGCTGGAATGATTCACCAGAGGTTGGCTCTTGGATGGAGAGGAAAAAAAGCGGCAATTCTGGCAATTCTAGGTTTTATGCTGGTCATGTTTACGTTTTTAGGAGTTAGTGCGCTGCTCGGTGGGCATCATGCCTTCAGCATGCCTCGTCTGGTATCCTGGAACGGCCTGCCATGAACAGAGGGATCTTAATAGTAGGGCTCAATCATAAAACCGCCCCTGTCGAGCTCAGAGAAAAGATATCGTTCCCAGGTAACGGCGAAGGTACCATCACTCAGCGTTTTATGAAAATCCCCGGACTTGAAGAAATAATGATACTCTCCACGTGCAATCGAGCTGAGGTTATAGCCTGTGTTTCCGATCTGGAAAATACACCTGATCGTGTTGTAGAGATGATCTTTTCCGTCCACGATACAGACCGCGAGACTTTCGAAAACCATCTATACAGTAAATTGAACTCTGATGCGGTAACTCACCTTTTTAGGGTAGCCTCCGGGCTGGATTCAATGGTGCTGGGCGAACCTCAGATTCTGGGGCAGGTTAAAGAGAGTTATAGAAGAGCTGCGGATGTTAATGCAACCGGACCAATTCTGAACAGGCTGCTCCACCGAGCTTTTTTTTCGGCAAAACGTGTTCGGACCGAAACGGCAATTGGATTATCCGCCGTTTCGGTAGCCTATGTAGCGGTGGAACTGGCCAAGAAAATATTGGGTGACTTGAACGATAAGTCGGTTCTGCTTATCGGGGCCGGTGAAATGGCCGAGTTAGCTGCAAAACATTTGATTAGCCATGTTGATAAGCCGGTCACGGTAGTAAACAGAACATATGAGAATGCATGTATTCTGGCGGATAGATTGCAAGGATGCGCCGTAGAGCTTGAAGGAATTTACGACGCAGTAGCGGACGCGGATGTAGTTATAACCTCCACCGGAAGCTGTGAACCTATACTTCGGAGTTCCGAAATGAAGTCTGTAATGAAGAAGCGCCGTTATCGGCCTGTATTCCTTATAGACATTGCCATACCGCGAGATGTAGACCCCGAGGTGAATGATCTTGATGGCGTTTACCTCTATAATATTGACGATCTGCAGGCAGTAGTGGAAGAAAATATCGGTGAGCGCAAAAAAGAAGCCCTGAAAGGTGAAGAGATCGTCCGTGATGAAACCGATAAATACATGAAGTGGTTGCAATCACTTGAATCCACATCGACAATAGTAGCTTTGCGGCAAAAGCTAGAATCCATTCGGCAAGGTGAGCTTTCCAGGCTGAACGGGAAATTATCTAAACTCGGCCCTGAAGAGCGGGAAATCATAGAAATGTTGACGAAATCGATAATGAACAAGGTTGCTCATGATCCAATCACTTTTCTGAAAAAAACCTCATCTCGATCCAAAAATAGTGATTACGTTGATTTAACTCAACGGCTATTCAAACTAAATGGTTTGTCCCACGATTTAGAAACTACTGAGAACGACATACTTCATGACGAAACTTACCATAGCAACTAGAGGCAGCGCTCTTGCGCTCTGGCAAGCCAGGTTTGTTGCTTCTGAAATAGAAAAGGTTCACCCAAATCTTACGGTCCAACTGAAAGTCATTAAGACTCAGGGTGATAAGATTCTCGATACTCCTCTTGCGAAAATCGGGACCAAAGGATTGTTCACAAAGGAAATTGAAGAGGCGCTCCTGGCGAATGAAGCGGATGTAGCCGTCCATTCGATGAAAGATCTTCCTACCGATCTTCCGGTCGGCCTCAAATTAGCCGTTGTGGTCAAGCGAGAAGACCCCAGAGATGTGTTCATTTCACGAGATGGACGTCAACTTGAAGAGATTGGACCCGGGGAGAAGATTGGAACCTCCAGCCTCCGAAGGCGAGCTTTCCTCCTCATTCGATTTCCTACACTTGATGTGGTTTCAATTCGCGGAAATGTCGAAACCAGAATACGAAAAATCCAATCGGAAAATCTTGCAGGAGTCATTCTGGCGGCAGCCGGAGTTAAGCGAATGCAATTTGCCGAAAAAATTTCTGCTTTTCTGGACACTGACTTCATGATTCCGGCTATAGGGCAGGGTGCACTCGCTATTGAAACTAGAGAAAATGATCCCGAGACTGAAACCCTGATCAAACACCTGAACGATGAACAGACCGCTAGGTGCGTTCTCATTGAGCGAGCATTTCTGCGACGCATGGGAGGTGGATGTCAGGTTCCAATGGCGGCTCACGCCATCCGGAAAAATGGAAGAACCATACTGAGCGGAGCGGTTGTTCATCCGGACGGCACCGAAATCATCAAACATGAGATCGACACGGAATCCCTTTCTCAGAATGTGGGAACCGATTTGGCAGACCAGTTGATTTCAATGGGTGCGGAGCGGATTCTTCGCGAGGTATTTCCCGAAGGTTGGACGGCAGGGCCTGCAAGCTAGTCTGAATCCGTGCCGTAACTATCTTTCTCCGACGTACAGCAGCTTTCATTCCCATCAGCACCACATATGGAGTTCGATTTAAGAGCATGTCTAATCATACGCAAAATTCGCCCGGAACAGTCTATCTCGTAGGATCGGGACCCGGAGATTCGGGCCTCCTTACTATCAAAGGTATGGAATTAATCAGTTCGGCTGATGTCATTGTTCATGACTACCTTGCCGGCAATTTTTGGCAACAATTTGCAAGAAAAGATGCCGAATTAATTTATGTGGGTAAAAAGGGAAAGAATCACACACTGGAACAAACGGATATCAATTCCCTCATCATATCGAAAGCAAAAGAGGGAAAAAGTGTCTGCCGTCTAAAAGGTGGAGACCCTTACGTTTTTGGCCGCGGCGGAGAAGAAGCGGAAGAATTGGTACAAGCAGGCATACCCTTCGAAGTTGTGCCCGGGATCACTTCAGCCATATCTGCTCCGGCTTATGCAGGAATACCGGTAACCCATAGAGACCACGCATCACAGGTCACGTTCATAACAGGTCACGAGGATCCCACGAAAGAAGAGAGCGCGATGAACTGGCACAACCTGGCTGAGAATCCGGGCACTCTCGTATTTCTTATGGGTGTGAAGAACATAGAGAATATTTCCGCATCCCTTATAAAAGCAGGTAAAGACCCCAACACACCTGCGGCCCTAGTGAGATGGGGCACTACTCCTAAACAGCAATCTTTGTTTTCGACACTCAAAAAAATACCTGCAGAAGCTGAAAGAAGGAAATTTGCCGCACCAGCTGTGTTGGTTGTGGGAACAGTCGTAGGCCTACATGAAAAGCTCGACTGGTTCGAAAGAAAGCCTCTTTTCGGCAAGAAAATTCTGATTACGAGGAGCCGAGAACAATCTCGTAAAATGGCTGAAAGTGTGACCAAAGCGGGAGGGGAACCGATCCTCTTCCCCACTATTGCAATTGAAGATGTGAAAGATTTTAATTATCTGGATGAAGCCATTAACTCAATTTCTCGTTACGATTGGGTTATCTTCACATCAGTTAATGGCGTAGAAAGATTTTTTAAGCGATTTTTCACTCTTTCAAACGACATACGTCAACTCAGTGGTCCTAGAATAGGGGCAATTGGCCCGATTACGGCTGCAAAGTTGAAAGACAAACATTTGCATGTTGAATTGATTGCTCAAGAATTTGTTGCGGAGGGTTTACTGGAGTCACTGGAAAAGATCGGAGTTCCCGGAAAAAGATTTCTCATTCCAAGAGCCGAAAAGGCTCGTGAAATCTTACCTGATGGTCTCACGAAGTTAGGGGGCAAAGTAGACGTTGTATCGGTTTATAGAACGGTGCTTCCTTCGAATGATGATGTGCAATCAGTTGTCAGGATGATTGACGATGGCGAAATTGATGCAATTACATTTACGTCATCTTCAACAGTTAGTCACTTTATGAAGTTGGTCGAACCGGAAGGAAACAAATTGCTCGAAAAGGTGATAACCGCCTCCATAGGTCCGGTGACATCAAATACACTCCGAGAATACGGCATTTCTCCGCAAATCGAAGCTTCCGAATATACGATCGAAGGTCTTATTTCTGCCCTCAAGAATTATTTTGGGGATCAATCCCGGCAACTCGATTAAATATATTGAGCATCTTGCGATGGTTTTCTTGTACTGAATAGTGTTGCGAAACCAAATGGGCTCGAATTGATGCTTTTGCTCGAAATTCCGGGTCGAGGAAAGATTCCATAGCATCCGCCAAACCTTCAACATCGGCTGGATCACCAAGCACGAACCCATCGGATCCAGGTGTTATTATTCCGCTTGCCCCGTTATATTGGGTAGTAATCACCGGAACACCTGCCGCCATCGCTTCAAAAACAACAAGAGAACAAGCATCGTAAAAAGTTGGTAAAACAAACACATCGCAGGCTTGGTAGAAGTCCTCTGGGTCGCGAGTAGGCCCCGGAAATACCGTATATTCTTCCAATTCAAATCTTCGAACCAGCTTTTGCAGCTTTGAATCCGGATTTCCTCCCGCTACTACAATCCCAAATTTGCGACCGCTTCCAATCTTTTTCTTGAGAATTCCGGCCGCCTCGATGAGAAATCGGACTCCTTTTTTCCGAAAATCATATGCCATAAAAAGAAACAACGGCGAGTCACTCTTGAATCCCCAATTGGCTCTCAATTCTCTTCTGATGTGAGAAACGGGATTTCCAAACCGACCAATATCGATGCCGTTATAAACCAGGCGGACCTTGTCTTTCTGTACACCAAAATATTTGGCCATATCCAATTTTACCATGTCTGAAATAGCAATTATCTCTACCGACTTGGGAGATCGAAACGGGGCGGATTCAATCCATGACCGAACATAATACTTTGGGGTAATCTGAACTGCCATTCTCTTAATGAATCTTAGTAATGGGTTGCGAACAGCCATTAATTTTCGAGCGGTGCTATATTCGTGGACTCCTCCGTGGCTCTGGTAAACATTCATAAGGATTGTGTTCCCAAACCCAAGTACAATATCGAAATGCTCAGATGAAACCAATTTCTTGTGCTGGACTGCAAAATGAAGAATTCTTATCGATGGAGGAATCCATTTCGGCAAACTCGACAATTTGTGAAAGCTTGCTTCTGCAGGATCGCCATCCCATGAATATCCAAATAGATGGACATCCCAACCTTTATTAACCAGAGTGCGGCTCAATTCGACTGAATAGGACTCGGCGCCGCCGCCGAACCTGCTGAAGTTTTCAATTGCTAGAGCAATTCTGGGCTTATTGTCCAAAATACGATTACCTTACAGTAACTAATTGCGACTGGAATTCTTTGATGTATTGGGTAAAGATCTCTCCCAAGCTTTGGCATGCTTCTGAAAAATATAAAAAGAACTATTAACTGCGATAATAAGGCCGGGAATTCCGTCGAGAATACCCAATTTCCATACGGCGCATTCAAGAAATTTTCCCAACGAATGCACGATCCCAAAGAGGACGTATAATCCGCTTCTCCTCTTACCGTTGCTTTCAGCCACTATAGTGGAGAACCTATTCATCGTTGCAATCTGGTCTGAAATGTCCCGATAGACGTAATGAAGAATAGGGTTCCGCAAATCACGGACTTCTCCCGAAACTTCAAGTTTTTCGTGAAGGCCGTCACCGATCCATTTGGATGCTCCTCGCCGTACCAATCTGATTTTTCGGTCCGGGTACCAACCGCCGTGTCGTATCCAGCGATTCAGGTATTTGCTAATCCGAGGCAGTGAAAAACCTGATACATGGGCGGGGGACGATTGCACGGCATCACGAATTTCGTTTGCGGATTCTTGGGAGATTTCCTCGTCGGCATCAAGATTCAGTATCCATTCACAATTCGCAAGACCCATTGCATACTGCTTCTGGTCAACGTAATCGGTCCATTCCCGGTACACAACCTGTGCACCGTTGTACCGGGCAATATTTACCGTAGCATCGGTGCTGCCCGAATCCACTACAATGATCTCATCCGCAAAAGCTACACTCTTGAGAAGGCGTTCGATTCGGTCTTCTTCATCCTTAGTGATTACGACGACGCTTAGTGATTGTTTTGGAGCGACAAAGGAGGACTCGAGAGGATCATGCATGGTCATAGAAAAGATACTTCTTCAAGTTGCCGATGGGATTTGTGAGTTTACATAATATATGTTATCGGACACTAGGCTCACGTCAATTCAAGACCCACAGGATTCACCTGTACTTCTATGCCGATTGTGCGGATCAAACAAGCTAGGCGCTCAGCGGTTTCCAGCGGTGCATGCGCAACTACACACGAGCCGAGATGATCGATTTCCCATGCTATGGAATAAGCCTGTTCCTCGCTTATGTTCAGTGTCATCATCGTGACCGTCATAACTTCTTCGTAGGTGTTGTAATCATTGTTAATCATCCTGACTTCATACAAACCTTCACCATGCGTCGATTTATCCGGATCTTCAGTTGGATCTATACTTAGTACCGGCTTCCTGGTCACCGACGTATAACAATGGCAAGTCGTCGAACTTGAGAGAGATAATTCCGATAGAGATTCCAATTAGAGATGCTTTCCACTAAAAATTAAAAACGTCAAACTCGAGATTGATTCTTAAAGGTTAAAAGAGCTTCCTTCTTGGGCGGCCGACACGGAAATACCCGAACGTTTTTCCTTTAAGAATCTTTCACATTCGGCAACGAGAAACTCGACCTGCCGATCTTTTCGCCACGGATCATGATGAAACAATATCAACTTGTCAACCCCAGCTTCAAAGGCTAAATCTGCGGTTGATTTTGTATCCGAATGCCCCCAGCCCCGTTTGGTTTCGATTTCAGAATGCAGGTACTGACAATCATGTATGAGCACATCAGCTCCTGAACAAAACTTTACGAAATGTTGAAAAGACGCACCTTTCCAACCTGGATCAAGCAATTCGTTATCCGTCAGAAATACCAGGGTTTTTCCATTCTCCCGAAATTTAAAACCCACACCGCCTTGCGGATGATGCAATGGATGAGCCTCAATCACCGCGCCGTCGACTTCAATTGGATTGTTCAAAATTTCAGGATGAGCTTCGATTCGAGCTTTAAGATCCTCGAATCTTAGGGGCCATGTCCCATCAACATGATTGGAACTAAAAACCCTCCGTAATCCCTCCATCGCTCTGCGGCATCCATCAACAACGATTCCACAGTTAGTCTGAAATAAGGGAGCAAAGAACGGAAAACCAAGAATATGATCCCAATGTATGTGCGTCAAGAGCATCAGGAGCTTACTATGTTTGTTCCGGGACATGAGCGAGTCCCCGAGACATCTTATTCCGGTCCCGGCATCAATAATGATTGGCTGACCCGATTCCAATGTAATTTCAAGGCAGGTTGTATTCCCGCCGTATTTTATGGTGTCCGGACCGGGTGTCGCTATTGACCCGCGTACTCCCCAAAAAGTCACAATCATTTGATTCTCTTGAACATTAGTTCAGCCGACATTATATTGGACCACAATAAATATTATGCGACCCGACACGAGTTCAGATCGAGGTCTATTGCACGATCACTACACTCAGATTATCACTATAAGATTGCCAAGTCATCTGAGCAGATTTCAAATCGAGGATGCGAATGTGAATGATGCCCATACGAATGCCCGGCCTTCCTTTCTAAAGAACATGCTGCTCGAGGACTTGGAAGATCTCAGGAGGAAAAATCTCTATCGAATTATGCCGCCGGTTTCCGGACTACCCGGTCGATTCGTATCTGTTTCGGACCGATTAGTCTTGAATTTTTCCTCTAATAACTATTTGGGGCTGGCCGGGCATCCTGAAATTATCAAGGCAATGAATGAAGCTGCCCGGTTAAATGGAGCGGGATCAACCGCGTCGAGGTTGATAGCCGGAAATACCGTTTCCCATCGTGAGCTGGAAACCTTCATTGCCCGATGGAAAATCACGGATGCGGCTGTGGTTTTTGTGAGCGGTTACCAGGCAAACCTCGGCGTCCTTTCCGCGTTATGCGGTGAACAGGATTTGATTATATCGGATAAGCTGAATCATGCCAGCATCATAGACGGATGTCGATTATCGCGAGCTCAAACAAAGATATACGACCACCTTGATCTCAATACGCTTGAGGAACTACTCAAAACAAAGGGATTCAGAAGAAAATTAGTGGTTACCGAATCCGTATTCTCCATGGATGGAGATTATGCTCCTCTGGAGGAGATCAGATACCTTTCCAATCTCTACGGAGCAGCACTTATGGTGGACGAAGCCCATGCAACGGGGGTATTAGGTCCGGACGGCCGGGGCCTTGCCGCAGAAATGAATGTCGAACCTGACATTCAGATGGGAACCTTGGGTAAAGCGGCGGGCGTGAGCGGGGCTTATGTTGCGGGTTCAAAAGAGCTAGTGGAAATCTTAACGAATAAGGCGAGATCTTTAATCTATACCACTGCAGCTTCCCCGGCCATAGCCGGTGGAGCGCTCAAAGCGTTGCAAATCATTGCTTCCGATGAAGGTGAAGAGCGGCGCTCGAAATTGAGAAACAATGTTGAAGCCTTTCACAAATCCCTTCGTGCGCGTAATATCAAGGTCGATAAGAAAAGTCACATAGTACCTGTACGAATTGGAGGCTCCGCCGATACTATGAAGGTCAGTTCGCTCTGCCTTGAACTTGGCGTGTTCGCGCACGGGATAAGGTACCCAACTGTTCCTGAAGGGGCGGCTCGAATTCGATTCACGCTTACAAGTGAACATACTTCCGACGATTTGCATGACGCGACACGAATACTGGAGGCTTCTCTCAATTCCGTGTGCGGCTCAAGCAGTTCTCCCGGCAAGAGCTAAATCAAAGACTGTATGGAAAAAACATCAGATATTAAAAGAGTTTTTGATGAACATGGCTTATCCCCGAAAAAATGGATGGGTCAAAATCTTCTCGTTAACAAACATTATCTCGAAAAAATCGTAAAAGCGGCAGACATAGTCCCTGGAGACAGTATAGTTGAGATAGGCGCAGGTCTGGGTGTGCTAACCAATCGAATGGCTGATCTTGGCGCCGAAATCTGGGCGTTGGAAATCGATTCCGGTTTTTTCCGATTGTTGCAGGAGAAATTTGCCGGTTCTTTGAAAGTACATCCTATACACGCTGATGCACTCAAGTTCGACTTCGGAAGCCTAGCCACATCCTGCGGAAAGCTCCGGGTTATAGCCAACCTTCCCTACAATATCTCGAGCCGCCTCATTTTCCGTTTCTTTGAGCACAGTCATTTATTTTCATCTCTAACGATTTTATTACAGAAAGAAGTAGCAAAGCGGCTCATAGCTAAACCAAACACAAAGGATTACGGGATTTTGTCTGTCTTACTGGGGATTGCAGCTCAGGTCAATCTGTTGTTCGATATTCCTCGGACGGCTTTTTATCCGATTCCGGAAGTAACCTCCACTCTCGTGAGAATGGAATTTTCAGAAGAATTTCGCTTTCCAGTTCAGGATAAGGCAACCCTCATCCAGTTGGTGAAAGGAGCTTTTGCAGGCCGAAGGAAAACGCTGAAAAACTCCTTCAAAGACGCGCGAATCGGCTCGGATTTGTCCGTTATTGAAACGGCTGCAGACCGTATGAACCTGGACCTTTCCCGCAGAGGCGAAAGCCTGTCCGTCAAGGAATTCGGAGAGTTATCAAATATTGTTTTTGAGCTGAAAAATGAACAACGGTAGTAGTTAAATTATGCTTTTTGGACCGCTGGACTTTTATTCCACCTGGTTAAAACGTCTGAGTTTTTTCTACCCTTACTTGGGTCGGTATTGATTGATGCTTTTAAGAATATTAGATAGCATCTAATAAGTCCTTGTAAACACTGATATTCTGCAGGTAGATGCAATCATTAGGTTGGCACGCTTCATGCTTAGCCCATGGCAACTAGCAACGGAGGTAATGTGATGCTGTATTGGGCTATAGTTTTTCTAATCATAGCGTTGGTAGCCGGCGTGCTCGGTTTTGCAGGCATCGCCGGAACCGCAGCAGGAATAGCCAAGATATTGTTCTTCGTTTTCCTGATACTCTTCATAGTGTCACTCATTTTCGGGCGTAGACCCGTTGTGTGAAACCCATAACCATCTTGTTCTCCTTCAGACCAAAGAAAAACCCGAATCAATGATTCGGGTTTTTCTTTTAGCAGCCATGAAAGATCTAATTCATTCCATGGTATTCCTGCATTGACATAATTCTGAATGTATCACCGCGGCACAATGAGCGATAACCCAATGACAAGGCATTTGCTCCGGCAAGCGTTGTGAAGTAAGCGACATTATGATTCAGAGCCGCAATTCTGATGTGATAGGAATCCCGAAAAGATTCTTTGTCCAGTGCCGTATTGATTAAGAGAACTATTTCACCTTTGTTGATCAAATCAATCACATGCCCACTCTCGTTCCCTTCATGAAGCTTTCCTACTCGTTCAGATGGGATCCCCGACGACTCCAATGCTGCGGCGGTCCCTTCAGTGCACACGAAACTAAATCCGCATTTCTGAAGCCTACGAGCAACAATTACCGCATTTCTCTTGTCACGTCCGGCAACACTCAGAAACACCTTGCCGCCTTGGGGAAGCGGAAAGTCTGTGCTGTATTGTGATTTTAAAAATGCGGGACCGAACTCCATGTCGATACCCATGACTTCCCCGGTAGATTTCATTTCAGGGCCCAACACCACGTCTACTCCCTGAAACTTAATAAAAGGGAAAACCGCTTCTTTTACGCTAACGTGATGGGGCTGGACCTCCTTAGTAAAACCGAGTTCCTTTAAGGTCTTACCGGCCATGACCCGTGCAGCCATTTTGGCCAGCGGAACACCAATGGCTTTGGAGACGAACGGAACCGTTCGAGATGCCCTCGGGTTGACCTCAAGCACAAAAATTTCGCCGTCTTTTAACGCAAGTTGGAGATTCATGAGACCCTTGACTTCCAATTCCATGGCCAGCATTTTTGTTATTCGTCTGATTTCATCCAAATGATATCGACCTAAGCTGTATGGCGGTAGTGAGCAAGCTGAGTCTCCAGAGTGAATCCCGGCTTCTTCGATGTGTTCCATAATTCCACCGATGACTACTTGCTCACCATCCGAAATTGCATCCACGTCTATTTCAACTGCTCCGGTGAGATAACCGTCAACCAAGATTGGATGCTCGGGTGAAGCTTGGATCACATTTAGTAAGTAGTTCTTCAGGTCGTCTTCAGCATGTACAATTTCCATGGCCCTTCCACCTAAGACATAAGAGGGCCGAACTACGAGCGGATACCCTATTCTTCCCGCTACCTCCATAACCTCCGAATAAGAGTGTGCAATATCGTTCGGAGGCTGATTTAAACCCAATTTGGATAGCATTTCCTTAAATCGTTTTCGGTCTTCAGCTCTGTCGATTGCATCCGGGGATGTACCAATTATCGGTACTCCACTTTTGGAAAGCGGTACGGCGAGCTTCAAAGGTGTTTGACCACCGAATTGGACTATTACTCCGTCAGGTTTTTCTCGTTCGACAATCTCGAGCACATCTTCAAGCGTCAATGGCTCAAAGTAGAGGCGGTCCGAAGTGTCATAATCGGTGCTGACCGTCTCCGGATTACAATTAACCATGATCGTCTCGAAACCATCTTCCTTCAGAGCGAAAGCACCATGAACACAGCAATAATCAAATTCAATGCCCTGCCCTATTCTGTTTGGACCTCCGCCTAATATCATTATCTTCTTACGAGTAGTCACATCAGCTTCGTCTTCGTCCTCATAGGACGAATATAAATACGGCGTGTGTGCTTCAAATTCCGCTGCACAGGTATCAACTCGCTTAAAGACCGGCCTTACTCCAAGTTTATGCCTCAGATTCCGAACTTCTGATTCAGACAGTGATGTGAGGTTTGCAATGTGATTATCAGAAAATCCCATGCTCTTAAGGTGATGAAGCTTAAATTCAGTGTCTGATCCATTGAGAAAATCAGGATTTCGGATTTCCTCTTCCATATCTACAATTTGTTTAATTTGGCCCAGGAACCATGGATCAATGGCGGAAGCCCGATAGATTTCGTCTATGGTGAGCCCTGCTCTAAGTCCGTCAGCAACATACCAAAGACGCTCGGGGGTGGGTTTTGCAATGCGTGACAATAATTCTTGCCTATCAATATCGGAGGCAAGTCTGGCATTGAGACCGTAAACATCTATTTCGAGGGACCGGATTGCTTTTTGCAGAGACTCCTTAAATGTTCTACCGATCGCCATTACCTCACCGACGGACTTCATCTGAGTAGTAAGGGTATTATCTGCACATGGAAATTTTTCGAATGTAAACCGTGGGATTTTTGTGACGACATAATCGATTGTGGGTTCAAAGGAAGCTGGAGTTTTGAGAGTAATGTCATTAGCTAATTCGTCGAGAGTATACCCTATGGCAAGCTTGGCAGCGATCTTGGCAATTGGAAAACCCGTAGCCTTCGATGCCAGTGCACTGGAACGGCTCACCCGAGGATTCATTTCAATGACTACAACTCGACCGTTTCGGGGATTCACTGCAAACTGAATGTTTGAGCCGCCGGTATTTACTCCAATTTCTCTTATTATCGCTACGGACTGATCGCGAAGTATTTGATACTCTTTGTCCGTCAATGTTTGAGCCGGAGCGACCGTGATCGAATCGCCAGTATGCACGCCCATTGGATCCAGATTTTCGATTGAACATATGATTACGACGTTATCAGCTCCATCGCGCATAACCTCTAATTCAAACTCTTTCCATCCCAGACATGATTCTTCGATAAGTATTCTGTTTACGGGGGAGAGGTCTAAGCCCCACTTTGCAAGTTCTTCAAAACGTTCCTCAGTAAAGGCAATACTGCCTCCCGTTCCGCCAAGGGTAAACGAAGGTCTAATGACGTTAGGAAAACCCAACTGACGGGCTATATCCCAAGCTTCTTCTATAGTTTCCGCATTCCCGCTCTTGGGAAGATCCAAACCGATGTTGCGCATTGCCGTCTTGAAGAGATCCCGATCTTCGGCCTTGTTAATCGCCTCAATCCCGGCTCCTATAAGTTCAACATTAAACTTGTCCAGAACTCCCATTTTGTGAAGTTCCACTGCTTTATTGAGAGCCGTTTGGCCTCCCAAAGTAGGCAGCAAGGCATCAGGTCTTTCTTTTTCTATGATACGAGCCAGTATGTCTCCCCTGATTGGCTCTATATAGGTGGCGTCTGCGAATTCGGGGTCAGTCATAATGGTTGCCGGATTCGAGTTTACTAGAATGACACGATAACCCTCTTCTTTGAGAGCTTTGAGAGCTTGAGTACCGGAATAATCGAATTCGCAGGCCTGTCCTATTATAATGGGACCTGAGCCGATAAGCAGAATCGATTTAATGTCTGTTCTCTTGGGCATGTGACCTGCTTGAAAAGGTTTTTGGCAGCGCGCAAAAAAAGGGGTCTTTTGAGACCACAGGAGAATATATGGCCCGCAAAAAAAAAATTCAAGTGACACGACGGTATCGAAAAAATGGAGAGTTTTTGTGCATGATCAGATCAATGTGATATAGCTGATTTGGTTCCCTCCTTCAGCAGGTGCATTTTCACTGTTCGTTGTCCTGTTAATTGATGCAGCCGAAACTCTGGGGAGATGCTTTTCTGAATGCCGCTAATTCACTTCAAAAACCCCGAAATGCGCCGTTTTTTGAAAGAATCATGGTCGATGGGTTGGCCGATGATCATGATTATGTTTTTTCAGTTCTCTATCGGGATCGCCGATGTTTATGTAGCGGGTTTACTCGGGACAAAGATTTTAGCGGCAATCGGATACGTCAGCCAGCTCTATTGGACACTCATGATCCTGGCTAACGGCATCACGGTAGGTACTGTTTCGATGATTTCTCAGGCTTATGGGGCTAAGTCGTCTGAAGGGGTCGCAAACATCTCCGGAAATTCCCTTGTAATGGGTGCTGCCGTTTCAGGTCTGTTGACCATCCTTGCGCAATTGTATCCGGTGGAAATAGTTAAGGCAGCGGGCATGCCCGAGGAAATCCAAAACATAGCACGTCAATTCCTTCAGGTTTTTTCTCTGGTTCTCGTGCCGACGTATCTCATGATAATTTCCAGCGGAATTCTCAGATCATCGGGTCGTATAAAATTGGCTATGTTCAACAGCCTTATTGCAGCGCTTGTTAACATTGTCTTGGACTTGGCACTTGGATTCGGTTGGGGACCCATCCCGAAACTCGGGTACATTGGAATAGCTATTGCGACTGCCGTTGCCACCACTCTCGGCATGGTCCTCAACCTGGCATACGTAATGTCGGGTCCGGAAAAGGTGAGACTATCGAATCTTTTGAATCTGCGGCCTTTATGTTTGAAAAATCTAGCTAGACTTGGGGTCCCGAGCGCGCTTCAACAGACTGCCTGGAATGCGGGAACTTTGGTTGTCTATTTTCTCGTAGCTCAACTCCAGGGCGGCGAAATCACGGCATTGGCTGCAATGACCGCGGGATTGAGAATCGAAGCCATAATTTTTCTGCCGGTATTCGCGCTCAACATGGCTTCTGCGGTTCTCACCGGCAACCGCCTCGGGTCTCAAGATGTCGAAGGAGCACGGCAAGGGGCAAAAGCTACTTCGTTCATGTGTTTTGCCATTGTGCTTTTGCCTGCAGTGATCATTTTTTCTACGGCGCCCATTATTTCTCGATACTTGACCCAAGATGCCGCTGTCTTAGAGGAGATGACGCGGTATCTTCGAGTAAATATGATAGGCGTACCGTTCATGGCTGTTGGGATTACATTGGCAGGTGCTCTTCAAGGGGCGGGTGACACTCTAGCCACAATGCGAATCATCTTCACGGGAATGTGGTTGATCCGTATTCCGATGATTTTAGCGGTTCTTCACTTTTTCGAGTCAAATGCTTCGGGTATTTGGTGGTCAATGACTTTTTCCATGATCTTGATGTGCGGACTTCTTGCATGGAGATTCTCAGGGAATGAATGGCTGACCGCGTCAATTGATAAGAAAACTAAAACGATGTTCTGGGAAGCTTGCATTCAACCGCCTGCTCAGCCGCCCCAAAATGTAAAAGATCAAGACTAGGCTTATTTCACATCGTTCGATCTACTGAATACAGAAATCAACTTTCTCCACAATATTGCTGCCGTAATCGCTACCTTAATGATCAACTGACCGAAATCATTGCCGGAGATCAGATGTGCATGTAGGTGAAAAACGACCTGACCACCGCCTTTGTTCACATTGATAAAAAAACGATACCCATACTGATCTACTTTAAGTTGGCGAGCTATCTTCTTGGCCACTAACCCCATGTGGCTCAAAAGTGCTTCATCCTCGGGTACATCATTCAAAGTCGGGATGTGAATTTTGGGGACGATCAGAATATGAATGGGTGAAGTGGGATTGGCGTCCCAAAAGGCTAGTGTTAGAGCGTCTTCATAAACCTTCTTGGCAGGCAGTTCCCCTCTTATGATTTTGCAAAAAACACAGTCATGCATAATTCACCAGACTCAATTTGTTGTGAATGCGACATGCATAGAGAACAAGTCGATGGATGGAACATCGGATTCAATACTAATCAATTGCTTTTGAAATGAGATGGACATGAAGATGAAAAACAACCTGCCCACCACCTTTGTTCACATTGATAAATAATCTGTACCCTTTTTGCGCAACTCCGCAATCCAAGGCGATCTTCTGTGCCGCTCTACCAACTGCAGCCAAAATATTGTCGTCCGGCGAAATGTCGTTCAGGGTTGCTATATGTTTTCTCGGGACAATGAGAATATGGATCGGCGCAGCCGGTTTTGCATCTTTGAAAGCAACAATTTCAGGGTCTTGATAAACAATGTCCGCGGATCGTTTGCCCGCAACTATCTCGCAAAAAATACAATCAGGTTCATGCATGAACTTCATCCGAATTTATGCATATAGACAACCGGAATGTCTCGATCAATTCTTGGAAACTACAATAATTCGATTTACACGAACATTCTTCATCTTATCACATTGCCGGTGGGAGGCGAAACGGTTACCGTCACTCCATTTTGGTTGTAAACCTCACGAGAACCGGCCGCAGCACTTTTTGCCGCTGATTCGTCAAGTTGCGGGAGCTTTGATTGATGATCAATTGAAACTTGCTGCCCGTCAGTTTTTTCCATTGTTTTAAGACCAGTACCTTGTGGACCGCTATTCTGGTTGTTTGAATATAGAGCTTCAGGTGTGGCTACAGGATTTGGTCCCACTGATACCGTCACGCCGTTTGAGTTATATACTTCCTTTTGGAGGCTTTCCGTTCGGGTGTTCTTTTCCGGAACCGACTTGCCCGCAGTGCTTTGATTCTGAGTTTTAAAAGATTTTTCCTTAGGTTCAAAGTCGGCTTGTTCATTATTGGAAATAATTGGAGGCTTTAACAATTCTTCTTTACTCTTTGCATCAAGTTTCTGAGTAGTTGCGGGATTAATTAACAGTTTCCAATCGCCGTTTACTTTTTCCAAAACCGAAAGCATTCTCATTGATCTGGATTGACCGGTTTCCTCCGTGACTCGCTTGTCGTATTCTACGAAAGCATACTTCCCCTGAACGGCATCAATTTTCACGTTGATTCGATCACATTCATAACTCTTGATTCGAAATTGCCTTGCCGCAGCAATCTCCTGGTCAATAAAAGCAGACGCTCCGCTACCGGAAACTAATTCCCTCAGCACTCTCTTGTCCTTGGCCGCAACGGCATCCCAGACATCGATTATCGTTTTTTTAGCTTTGTCACCGTCGCCCGCCCAAGGGAGCCATAAGGCAAAAGCCGGTCCGCTGAGACCGAAACAGAGAAGAAACAAGTGCAGGCTGACCAGATTCCGAGTTCCGTATCTAAGATTCTTCTGCATTTACTGCCTCTTGGCTTTGCAAGGATCAAGTCGAAATTCGGCTATCTCTTATCAACAGAACTCAATTAAGTCCAGTATCTTTTCTCTATTGAACGGAATTTATTACGTTTCCAGAACAGACTTGATTCGATTCATCACGAGTTCTTCTCGTGCTGGATCAGTGCCGATGTTACCCAAGTCTTCCCATAATGAAAACGGGAGTATTTCGGGGTCATATGTGATCTCAAGGCTCCTCGTCCATGAATTGACGTTAAATCGTTTTATTCCGGGCATTGTATAAACAAAGTGAGAAAATTCGGAATCCCCCAAATAGGCAGTGACTTTGGGCAGATTTGAAAAGCTGAATTTCATTACTATCTTGCCCGGGGTGTGCTCCGAAATTTTGGCATACTTTGCGACGGTAATTATCTTGCGGATATTGGAATCCAGATTGCTCATTTCAAACCTCATTGACTATGATACGAGAATTTACGTTTCCATATATCGATGCCGGTAACAAGAACTATGGCTCAATAAAAACAAATTTCTTAGTGACGTGGAGTCCTTACGGTATTCGGATACACGCCATTTGGAAGTTCCTGATAAAATCCGGTTTCACCAGTTCAGTGACGTGATCCAATTAAATTTGTGTTTACAATATAGAAGTAGTTTCTATAATGCCCTGAGTCCAAACGGTTTCCGGGCATCGTTCACATATCAGAAACTTTCGAACATTCGGAACCTGCGACCTAACGCGCGTGAACACGTAACGAGCCACTCAGATAATGAAGTCTTTCGGTTCCATTTTGATAGGAGGAGAATATGACGATCAGCAAATGGATTCATATGGGAACAGTCCTAAGCCAACATGCCGCACATTTTCCGGATTTGCTTGGTTGTCAGGACAAGAAGAAGGATTTTACATTCAAGCAATGGAATGACCGCAGTTGCCGACTTTCAAACGGATTAACTCAAATGGGTTGTTCACACGGCGAAAGATTCGCAATTTTGGCCTTCAATCGAGTGGAATGGATGGAAATGTATGCGGGAGCCGCTAAAGGCGGCCAAATCGCAGTTCCTCTAATGTTCCGACTTGCAGGTCCCGAAATCAGCTATATAGTGAACGACTCGGATTGCAAAGCGATAATTGTGGAAAAACCATTTGTGGAGCTGATAAATAGTATTCGTTCGGAACTTCCAATTCCTGCAAACAATTTTGTGTACTTAGGAGACCCGGGAGAAGCTGCGCCGAATGGGTATGTCGAATACGAAAGCTGGCTTGCGGCATCATCGGAGTCGGAACCGAGCATTTTGATTGATGCAGAGGACCCCTGGACCTTCATGTATACGTCGGGCACTACCGGGAAACCCAAAGGGGTAGTTAGAACTCATGAAAGTTACATGGCGATGTACTATCTCGATATAGCCAACATGGGGGTTCGATCTACCGACAAAGTCATGATGGTCATGCCCATGTGTCACGTCAACTCCATTTTCTATTCCTTTCCATACACTTTAGTGGCTGCACCGGTTTGTGTGTACAACGAATCGAGTTTCAACCCGGAAGATTTTCTTTCAACTATATCGAAGTACAAAATTACGTTCGTGTCATTAGTACCTACGCACTACATAATGATTCTTTCTTTGCCGCAGGAAATCAAGGACAAGTACGACGTATCACACGTGCGTCAATTGCTGATTTCTTCTGCCCCGGCTCGAAAGGATACTAAAGTAGCGATACTGGAGTTCTTCAAAAATGCCGAGCTTTGGGAGGCTTATGGCTCTACCGAGGCCGGATTGGTCACATTGTGCCGGCCTGAGGATCAATTACGAAAATTGGGGACTATAGGTCAGGAAATCTTCGGCGTGGACAGAATCAAAGTATTGGATGAGGCTGGAGAAGAAGTTCCCGATGGAGAAGTCGGCGAACTGTATGCCCGAACACCAATGATGTTCAAGGAGTACTGGCATTTGCCGGAAAAGACGGAACAAGTCTTTGAAGGTGAATGGTTCACTGCCGGGGACATGTGTTATCGCGACAGTGACGGTTTTTACGTGCTGGTTGATAGAAAGGCAAACATGATTATCACTGGTGGCGAGAACGTATTCCCTTCCGAGGTCGAAAACGCTGTTGGCTCACATAAGGCTGTGAAAGATGTAGCGGTTATCGGAGTGCCTCATGAGAAATGGGGCGAGGCAATCCATGCGGTATTGATTTTAAACGATGATTTTTCTCCTTCGGAAGACCTGAAACAGGAGATCACAAAACACGCTAAATCTATGATTGCGGCATACAAGGTTCCCAAGACTTTGGACTTCATTGAAGACGATGAAATGCCGAGAACCGGAACCGGCAAAATTTTGCATAGAAAACTTCGCGAAAAATACGGCAAATGGAGTGATCACAAATAATGCCTTGAGTGTCGGGGAGGTCTTTGGATCTCCCCCTAAAACGACCCCCTTCGGGTCAAATTCTTTATCGCCGATTCTAAACCACATCAGACTACTTCCATAATGCAACCCCACTGATTCAGTATCGTCCTATTATTTTTCGAGCCGTTCGGGTATATACTCGGTTCAGGAAATTAACGGGAGAATTAGCATGGCTCGGCTGTTAATCATATCTCTATTTTTGGTATTGAGTGGATTGAATTATCCACCGAATATATCGGCGCAAACCCCTCAGCAACCAGGAAATCCCAATAGTACCCAGTGGATGAGTCATCAAATGAATCAGCCCCCTCCAGGTCCGGACAAGGGACCGCTTTCGAAGGGTTTGATTGATGATATTCAGGATCTTTATGATTCCGCAAAGCTTGAGGCTGAAAAGAAATCGATACCAAAGTCTGGAAATAAGTGAGCATCCATAAATGGCAGCCAAGAACTCAGCCTTGGTATTAACATTTGAAAAACAGAAAGAGAGGGACGAGAAGCTCGAATTTCTGAGAGACGCTTTGGAGAGTGCCGGCTATATCCCTACGATCCAGGAATTAAAACCCGATAGTTTGAATCACATTTCCGGAATGATAGGTAATGCATCTCTAGTTGTGTTAACAGCGAATACATGCAGCCCAATCATTTTCTATGTCTTGGGAATAGTTCATGCCTTTGGAAAAAAGTCCATGGTAATCGCGCCTCAAATGATCGATTCCTCAATATCCGGAAATACTCTCATCTGTGATCAAACACAGTCAATGCACGACGGCACTTTTGCAGAGAAGTTGGCCCAAATGCTTGCCGGCTCCGAGTCGTTAGACTCTCCAATCAGCATCGCAGCCGTTTCAGCAAAAGATCCGCCTTTGAAATGGGTACTTTCCGGAGAAATACGATTCAATTTATCGGAAATCCAGAAGGTCAAGGCCAAGGATCTTATGTTTTTAGGCGCTTGGCATGACGTCTCAAAAACTTCGTTCAGAATATCAAAGTGTGATACCCAAGCCTATGATGCAATTGGAGTGCAAAACGCTATTCAGAACCTCAACGCCGAGCTCAAGACAAAACTCTCGGATTTATACGGAATGTTCAAGACCATCAATATTAAAGCCATTTCGGCTGATTTGGATCCGAATCCCAGAACTGCTCAGGATTACCTGAAAATTATCAGACAATTCGAACTAAACTGTATGATGGATGCGAGAAAGACGGCAAAACATCTTTCCATGATTGGTCTATGATCATAACGATCAGTTCTTCTTTCCATTTACCAACATCCATTTAAATCTAGAATTCGCTTCACCAATCGACCCAACCAATTTTTCTACCAACTGAAGGCGTTCCGGGTAGCCTAATCCAGGAAACAAGCCTGCCGACATCGCAGGAACCGAAAAAAAGTCCCTCAAAAACTCGGTTGAAACATTGAAATAGTGCTCACGGATCTGATGTTTGGGGAATTGCTCAGTAAAGAGCCTCACGAATTCGTCCCATTTAACCGCTTTCTTGAAACTCACTCCCAAACCGGTTGCTTTATCGATTTCAGCAAAGACGTTTCTTCCCGATGCGTCGAAAACTCCATCCATGAAACTTAATGCGATATGGCCCGGAGAATTCATTAATTCATGAGCTTGTCTCAGGCTTTCACGATAATCAGGTATGAGGAAAATTGAAGCACTATAAACTACGGCGTCAAAGGTCTGATTGAGAATCGTGGTTAAATGACCGGCATCGCCGTGGATAAGAGTGATTTCCGGGGAATCCTTTATGGCTGCAGAGGCAAATTGCAGCATTGCCGAAGAATTGTCGATACCCACGATACTACTGCCGGGAAAGGTGTGCAGCAACTGTTGGCAGCCGGCTCCGGTTCCGCAACCGACGTCTAGAATCGAAGCGTTTTTAGGAAGGATGACCGGTTCCATGAGCAAAGAATTCAGGTGATAAAAAAATTTGTGTTTTCTCTCAAAAGCTACATATGCCTCCGGACCTGAATCGAAATTAGCTCGAATGGCAGACTTAATTTTAAGAAGTTTGGATTCGTCCATGTACTGTCAATCCTGCTGCAATTTTTTGGCTGCCTCAATGACATTTTGTGGGATAATCACCAGACGTTCAAATTTGCGTTTGTAGCTCGATTCGCTGTGATCGTCTCCATGTTTCCATTCTCTGAGGAGAGATTTGGCCTGTTTCTTATCTATATCGAGTACCTTCCGCAATTCGCCCATCGTTATACATCCCCGTTCATATGTGTATCTCGCGAGCAATTCAATAGGAATAGTTTTCAACTCGTCCAGTGTTGTTTTAATTCCATTAGCCCTGAGATAGCCATAAAGCTGAAGGTAGGGATCCTTGGTCTGTTCAGTGGATGATTCAAGATAGGTGGACTCCCCATCGACCAGGTCCTTTGACACGGGGGATGCTATATCCAAAAGTACACACCCATCCGGACCTGCTTGGGTTCCATGTGATTTTGCTATAGGTACCAGCAGAAATTCGCCCGCTTTAAGCCAGTGATCCACTCCGTCCGAAAACATGATTATCAATTCGCCGTTTTCCACAAGGATCAGTTGTTCATAGGCGTGATCATGGATTGGCAGGTACGTGTTTGGGGCCAAAATCATTTTGCGGACCATGAGATTGCTGCCCCAAAATAACTTTCGGGAGACATTCTCGTTTATACGATGCTCTTCCAATTGATCCCAGTTGGTTACGTTCACTCATCCTCCTCGTAGTGAATCAAAGTGGCCCCGATCTGTAAAATTCGGGTCTTCCAGCTTGATTATACCGGAACAGCCCAAAAGCTGAAATCCTCAACTTCTGTTGAGACCTCTCCGTTGTTCTAAACGCCTGATAGATGATTTTTCTTTCTTGTGTGTCTGAGAAAAAAGAATGAGGAAAACATGGAATCAAATGAACGAGTTACGGAGGTTATGATTCATGTATGATAATTTTACGGAGTTAATGGGATCCGGCTGTGGTTCACAATCCGCACGCGTCATCGAATCATCGATATTGGGAGATATTTTCCCAAAGGTAAATATTGTAGTTGAAAGCAATCTTTACAAGATAATTGCCGAGCTACCGGGAATCGATCACAAGGATATAAGCGTGAGCTTACGAGAAAATTTCTTAGTAATTTCCGGTGAAAAAAGACTTGAAAATTCTTCAAATTATGGTTGTTGCGGCCGCAGCGAACTATACCATGGAGTTTTTGAAAGACAATTTGAATTACCGGCAGAAGCTAAAGATCGAGAAATTCAGGCGAAATTGGAAAAGGGCATATTGACCATCAGAGTTCCACTAGCCGAACAGAAAGCAAAGCGGATCGAGATCTCATAGTGAATATGCCTCCGGATTCCGGAGGCATAATTCATTGCGCTGCTTTCTCCAATTCGCGATACTTGGATTTATTATCGATTCCTAAAGGTTTCTCCTGAAAACTGCGAATATCTTGGTTCTTGCTCTTAATTCCGGCCCCTATGTGGTTCCCGTAAAGAAACGAAAAAAATAAATAGTGCAAATCCATGAACATTGTCGTGTTCATCACGCGATCTAATCGGCTAAGCAGCGGTGTACCCCCGAACTTGACGTAGCCACCCAGAAAAACCACCACAAGTATAATGATTACGATCAGGGCAAGCGTTCTCATTCTACTCTCCACATTAGAAAGTTATTTCTCCCAGTCTTCCAAATCCGGACGGTGGGGATTGATGATCGTGATTTTGGAGTTCTTTAATGCAAGCCATTTAGAGCAGCTATTGCACTGAATTCTTATACCCGTTTTTTTTACCGTCTTTTCAACGGGTATTTTGCAATCGTCACAGGTAATTTCTGCAGATTCAAGTGAGTCCAGCGCATAGGCTTCCCAGATCTGGCCACTTGATGGTTCGATTTCCAGTAATCGATTTACTGCTTGGACCATGGTTGCTGCGTCTGTGGATCCAATTTTATCTTTCGCGCATATAGATTCTATCGTTTCTACTAAATGCTTGAAATCCTCGGATCTTTTTACCGGTGCTTTCACTCGCGTTGAAGGAGCTTTTTTCTTATGTATAGATGACATTTTTTTAATCAATCCCGGAAAAATCGTCCGAAACTTCTCCGGATAATTTTTTACATACCAGACGACGAAAATAACGGCCCATATTCCAATTCCAATTAATGTTTCCATTCCGTTTTAAAGTGCTCCTAATTCTCGCGATACGGAACTGTGTTCAGCAATTCATACCCGATGGACTTTAGCACGTCCTTCACGTTTTCTTCCGTATTTTCGATAGAACCGGAATTGTCTATAACAAAATCGGCTCTTTTCTTTTTCTCTTGCAAGGACATTTGAGCCTTTAGTCGGGAAAACGCCTGTTCATGCGTCATTTTATCACGAACGATTAACCTTTGTATTTGAATTTCGTGCGGTACCGCAACCACAACGTTCACATCGCACTTCTCATCCCATCCACTCTCAAAGAGTAAAGGGACATCAATAACAACCACTTTTTTCCCTTCATCTCGATACCCGGCGAGGAGAAAACTTACTTTATCGGAAATACGAGGATGAAGAATCGATTCAAGCTTGTGCCTCAGGACTTCACTGGAGAATACAAGGGCGGCCATAGCAATTCGATCCAGGGTACCATCGGGTTTGATCACGTCTTTCCCGAATTGATCTTGGATTTCGAGCATGGCGGGTTCCCCCGGTTCAACCACGGCTCGAGCCAATTCATCCGTACATATAACGGGTACTCCGAATTTTCGAAATATATTTGCGACAGTGCTCTTTCCGGAAGCTATTCCACCGGTCAATCCTATGATCTTCATTGTCCAAAAGAGGCTCCAGTGTTCCAGAGCGACATGCCTCTATTCCTTTTTCTTAAGTTCTTCCCAGGCGGCATCGATGGCTCTATCAACTTTCTTTCCTGTTTTTTCCCAGTACTCCTTAACCACACCCCATTGGTCTTGGAAGGACCGTGACATCTGCTCCGATTGCTCAAACAGGGATTTCAACTGAGGCTCTCCAAATCTCCCAAATGCCGACCACTGTTTATCCAGCGCTTCTTTCGCTTGCTCCACTGCTTTATTAAAAGAGTCTTTACTAAATTCACCGAATGAATTCATTCTTTCTTTAACCTCAGCAAGAAATCTGTCCCAGTCTCGCGTTTTTTGTTCATTCAACAAGGGCCAAGAATCCTTCACCTGGGAAGCGGTTCGTTCTATGTCGTCCATCGCCCACTTTCCCGAATTTTTCATGTTTTTCACGGCCTGATCGACCGCGGAAAAAAATTCTTCTCTCGATCCACCCCAGCTCTTTTTCAAGAGTGATCTCATTTCGCCCAACATGAACAGTCCTATTGTTCCGAGATTTTCCATCAATTCCGCGATAGAATTTTTGAACGACTTATCATCTTTCTCCATTGCAGCCTCCTATTTCTTCTTTGGTATTGGACAGAGTATTACCACAATTCAGCAACATGCAAGATGCAATTTATTTTGAATCAGCAGAGTTCAAAGAAGGGCTTTAAGAGTAACTCTTCTCTCCATTCGTTTATGATCTCAAACTACTTGACATTACCATCTGCTTAAAATACAAGGCCTAGTTCAGAATCCCGTATTTTGTGAATGGAACGAGCAGTGGAAGCAAAGCGATATCGACCTTCAGAGGCGGCTCGAATCTTAGGCATCACCAAAGAGCGCTTACTTTTGCTCGAATCGGAAGGCAGTATACCGCAGTGCCCTAGAGATTCTCTCGGAAATCGGTTTCTGACATTTAAGGCCATTGAAAGCATCCGGGAGCATACACGTCTACGCCCTATCTTGCCCAAACGGCCTTTGGTTGTGGCGGTATTTAATATGAAGGGCGGCGTCGGGAAGAGCACCATTTCGTCTAACCTGGCATGGAAGCTGGCGGAACAAGGCTACAGAATTTTGGGGATAGACGCGGACCCGCAAGGCCACATGACTACATCTCTAGGGTGCGATCCCTCCCAGTTTCAACACACATTATTACAATTGCTGGTTCCTGACCATAAGAGAATCACTTTACCGCTTTCGGAGGTGCGCACTCATGTATCGTCTACCCTGCATTTAGTGCCGGGAAATTTGTCCATGTGCTCATTGAATTCGATGCTTTTCCAGCAACCTGAGCGGGAGTATAGGTTTCGAAAAGTGCTTGAGGAAATCAAGAAAGATGATCAATATGATCTCGTCATAGTTGATTCTCCTCCCTCATATGAATTGACGAATCTCAATATTCTCTTGGGCTGCGACTATCTAGTAGCTCCCGTAAAATTGGACGGGAACTCATTCTACGGTCTCGAATATTTGTTTGAATCGATTACCGACATTCAGAAAATTTATAGATACACAATTCCTCTGGTTTCCATAGTCCCGAATCACTATAACGGCAGCTATTCAGTAAGTCGTCAAATACTCGAAGGTTTAAGAGACCACTATGGCAACTACTTAACAAAAACAGTGATCCGCCAAGATGTTAATTTTGATAAATCCAACGCTCTCAGGCAATCGATATTCTCCTTATCCGCAACAAGCAAAGGAAGTCGGGATCTGGAAGCATTGTCTTTAGAATTGCTCGAAACAATCAAGAGAGGAACCTTCGCGCAAGATGTCAAAGAAGAAAGTTGATTACACCAAGTTTATGAAGAAGCCTCGTTCTTTGTCTTTAAGCGCCCCAAGAGATAAAGACACTGGTTTCATAGACCCTCCGGTGAGAGTTGAAACGTCGGAATCCGAGACCAAGAAGCCGTCTCTCCGATACGAGGAAGATATCCCGCCGGCTGAAATTTTGTTGACTCCCGAGCAGGAACTGAGAATGGCTTCGATTTCAAGTCTCCAAAAGAAATCGGAAAATATTACACCGATGAAAGAGGATAATCGAGTGGTAGGTGTGCTTTCCCCGGTGCTTTTGGATGACAAGGCTCTTGATTCTTTTCAGGTACCCAAACACATCAAGAATGAGAAAAACAGTTGGGCT
This sequence comes from uncultured Syntrophaceae bacterium, assembly GCA_964613745.1. GTDB lineage: Bacteria > Desulfobacterota > Desulfomonilia > Desulfomonilales > Desulfomonilaceae > CAZTJA01. Next base: position 32,981 of record CAZTJA010000005.1, on the reverse strand, counting down.
GGTTGGAGAGTTTTCAGCCTTATAAAAGAACCTTTTGTTGGAGCACCCCCCTTACCCGTTCTGTTCTTTCCTGCAATTATTCTCATAATCATCTGGCTGACCTAAATCGTTCATCGGTCGTGCGCCGCTGCAAATTCTTGACACTCTGGGGTTTTCTTGATAAGAATGCGAGATCCTGAAGTATAATCTCGACCTGAATCCAATTGAAAAAATCACTTCTTACCACCGGTCATTCAGATCACGAATTTCGCAGATTCGTGGATCCGTATCGTTCCGGTTGTTTGGCATTGGTTTAAAGTGCAAGACCTACAAGTACACAATTTCCAGTGTTGCCGGTAGTGTTCACTAAATGTAAAGGAGGAATGGGCTGTGAAAGTCCTCGTCTCGGATAACCTGTCCGAATTAGGTGTCAAAATTCTCCGCGAAACCGAAGGAATTGAAGTTGACGTAAAAGTCGGTATGAGTCCTGAGGAACTCAAGACCGTAATAGGCCAATATCACGGTTTGGTCGTCAGAGGAGCTACGAAGGTTACTGCCGACGTTATAGCAGTGGCCGACAATATGAAAGTTATTGGTCGGGCTGGTACCGGACTCGACAACGTAGATATACGTTCAGCCTCCAAACGAGGCATCGTGGTGATGAATACACCCGGGGGTAACACCGTTACCACTGCAGAGCATACCCTGTCTATGATGATGGCTTTAGCACGTAATATTCCTCAAGCGGACGCCTCGATGAAAGAGGCTAAATGGGAAAAGAAGAAATTCCAGGGAACTGAAATTTTTAATAAAACGCTTGGAGTGATCGGTCTCGGTAAAATAGGTTCCGTAGTGTCCGACAGGGCAATTGGCCTGGGAATGAAAATCATTGCCTATGATCCATTTCTCTCCGAAGAACAAGCGAAGCAAATGGGCATCAAACTGGGGACTTTGGATGAGATCTTCAAGGAAGCCGATTTCATCACCCTTCATGTGCCCCTTACCGACGAAACACGAGCCCTCATAAACCAGAAAAATATCGCTAAAATGAAAGACGGAGTAAGGATCGTCAATTGCTCAAGAGGGCCGGTCGTTAACGAAGAAGACCTGGCTGATGCGCTTGAATCGGGCAAGGTTGCCGGAGCTGCCCTAGATGTGTTCAATGTTGAACCCCCGGGTGTCTCTCGCCTTGTGGGGAATCCAAAGGTAATCTGCACTCCGCATCTAGGGGCCTCTACCAAAGAAGCTCAGGACAATGTTGCAATAGCCGTAGCCGGCCAAATTAAAGAATATCTCACCACAGGAACTATAAGAAATGCCGTGAATGCTCCAGCCGTTGCAGGCGAAGCATTAGAGAGACTGAAGCCTTACCTGGATCTTTCTCAAAGGCTCGGGTTGTTTATGGGGCAAATGATTGAAACCGGAATAAAAAGCGTCGAGGCACAGTATTCGGGAGAAATAGCGGAATTGGAAGTTAAGCCCCTCACCACGTCATTTCTCACCGGCCTTTTGACTCCAATTATGCAGGATGATGTAAACCAGGTTAATGCCCCCCTTGTAGCGCAAGAGAGAGGAATAACCGTATCGGAAACCAAGGTCAGCAGGAGCGAGGATTTTCTTTCATTACTTCGCTACAAAGTTATTACTGAAAGACGCGAACACCTTGTCGAAGGAACCTTGTTCGGGAGATTGGAACCACGCATGGTGCGTTACCAGGCATTCCGAGGTGAATTCGACCTTTCCGGAGACTTAATCCTTATTCATGGAGTCGATAAACCCGGAGTAATCGGCAAAGTCGGCGCAACATTGGGAGAAAGAGGAATAAATATTTCCCATTTTCAATTTGCCCGTCAAGCCCAGGGCGGCGAGGCTCTACTGTTTCTCAACACCGATACCAAAGCCACCGATGATGCAATGGAAGCTTTGCAACAGTTAGACAGCGTTGAATCTATTAGACGTTTAACCATCTGATACTTATTCGTTTGCGACTGAAGTCCTTAAGGTCTTCAGTCGTGCACTCATTACAGATAACCTGGGATCCGCTCTAATGATAAACATTACTGATTTGTCAAAGCCGGACTTGCCTCATGACGGCACATATGAACAAGCGCTCAAAATAGGTCTGGAGATTCTTGCCAGGAAGGATCCAGGACGTGTTGCTCAGAAATCCGGAGCCGAGTTCGTGGATAAGACAATCATTTTACCCCATTTGAACAAATCAATTCAGTTCAATCTTGACTCTCAAACTTTTGCCTTTAAGGCATCCGGCGAAGAAGTATCTGTATGGTTATCCATATTGGCTTTGCATTATCTCAATAATGCTGACGGACGCCATCCGACAGGAACCGTAAAACATTTCAGAGAATTTAAGGAAGGCCACTTCTACGAACCGGCATACAACAAAAAAACAAAAGAAGTACTCAAAGCGGTATTCGGTGAAGATCCCGATCTTTTCTTAGCCTCAGCGGATAAATTGTCGGCGCGAAGGATAGACATGGGCGATGCCGCAGTTGAGTTGAGCTATTTTCCCTTTGTTCCCATCACTTGCATATTGTGGAAAGGGGATGAAGAATTTCCCGCGGAAGCCGCCGTTTTGTTCGATGAAACTGCGGAGCTTTTCTTCAGCGCTGAAGACATGGCCGTAGCAGGTCAAATGGCGGTACTGGAATTGGTAAAAGCGAGCAGAAGTTGAAAGTGTTTACTCAATTTTAGCTGAAGATCTGAGAGGACTAAATGAAAGTAGCCGTTTCTGGAAAAGGCGGTGTTGGTAAAACCACGTTGAGTAGCTTACTTGCCCGATTCTGGGCTCGCAAGGGATTCAGGGTGCTGGCGGTAGATGCAGATCCCGACGCAAATCTTGGATCGGCTTTGGGGATAGACACATCGGATCTGGTTCCAGTCGCAAAAATGGAACAGCTGATCCACGAGCGTACTGAACACCGAGCCGGAACCGTGGGCAGTTTTTTCAAAATGAATCCCAAGGTGGATGATCTACCCGAGGCGCTTGGCAGAGAGAAGGACGGCGTCAGACTTCTTGTGATGGGTACAGTAAAAAAGGGCGGCGGCGGGTGCATCTGTCCGGAGAGCGTTCTATTGAAAGCCCTCGTGAATCATCTGGTTCTTTACGATAAAGATCGAGTGATCATGGACATGGAAGCAGGAATCGAACATCTCGGCCGTGGAACGGCACAGGGGGTCGATCGATTGATCATTGTGGTTGAACCCGGAAGAAGAAGTATCGAAACCGCAGCCAAGGTGAAACAGTTGACTGCCGACATAGGGTTGAAAAAAATAGCGGCTGTGGGAAGCAAGGTCCGGAGCAGTGAAGAAGAAGAATTTTTGAAAAAAAACCTCGAAGATATACCCCTCATCGGCATTTTGCCGTTCTCGGAGGAGATAGCTCGGGCGGATCTGGAGAGTCGACCGCCGAATATTGACGATCCTGAGATCAGCCGGTCAATTGAAAAAATTGCAAAAGCATTGGAATCGGATTGAACGCCCGGAATAGATTCAGTCCGGTTTAGTTACCATCAAGTGTTTCAAAGCGACTCGACATTTCGTTGAGTCTAAATGATTGCCATTTTAATTCAGATTCGGACGGAATCCGAAAAGTGAGAATGTGAAGGAGGATCGAATGTCGGCTAAGATAATTAGCGGAAATGAAGTGTCCCAGCAGCTTAAGGATGAGATGAAGGTTGAAGTCTCGGAACTTAAGGGAAAAGGACATGAACCGTGTTTAGCGGTGATACTGGTGGGAGATGATCCTGCATCGAAAGTTTACGTGTTAAACAAGAAAAAAGCTTGTGAGTATATTGGGATTAAATCTCTCGAAACCAAACTCCCCGCTGACGCAACAACGGAACAACTGCTTGAAGTTATAGACGGCTATAATAAAGATAAAAGCGTTCACGGGATTTTATGTCAGCTTCCGCTTCCCAAACATATTCCTGAAACCAAAATTCTGCGTTCGATTCTCCCGGAGAAAGATGTCGATTGTTTTCATCCTTTCAATGTCGGCTTGATCAGTATTGGTGAAGTACGATTTCTGCCTTGTACACCGGCAGGTGTTATCGAACTCATCAAGCGCGGTGGATTCCAGACCGCCGGACAGGATGTCATCATCCTTGGCCGCAGCAATATAGTTGGCCGTCCGCTATCCAACATGCTTGATCAAAGGGACATGAACGCTACCGTAACCATGTGCCACACCAGGACCAAGAATTTGAAAGAGAGATGTCTTGCGGCCGACATAATAATAGCGGCAATCGGGGTTCCCGAGTTCCTGAAAGGCGATATGGTCAGAGATGGAGCCGTTGTCATTGACGTTGGTATCAACAGAGTTGAAGCACCCGGGACCGAGAAAGGTTGGAAACTGGTTGGGGATGTCGCATTCGATGCAGTCAAGGAGAAGGCTGCAGCCATCACCCCCGTACCCGGTGGAGTCGGCCCGATGACGATCGCAATGCTCATGAAGAATACACTCACCGCTGCCAGAGAGGCATGGGGTCTGAAGTAGTCAAGTTAGTCGCCCAAAACAAAAAAAAACGAGGGTTTGTCCCTCGTTTTTTAGTTCTTGGTGTGTATCTTCCAGGTTCTTTCAGCCAAGTATCAGCGATTACTTTCCCCCGCGACGTCTTATTGCTGTCCCCCGGATAACCGCCTTACGCTGTTCTTCCGGTATTCGTGTAAAGTGTTCTACAGCGGCTATTGCCAGAAAAGTTATGGACTCTCCATACGTGGTTGAATATTTATCCAAGATGTCCAACAAATCGTCCGGAAGACTTACTGAAATGTTATCTTTGTCCATGATGTTCTTTCAAGGCATTCTCGGCTCGGAGTCAAACAATATCGTTCGACCCTTTTCGACATCCGCTTGAATTTGGGATTTGAGTTCTTCAACTGAATCAAAGGCTTTTTCATCACGCAACTTGTCCACCATGTACACCTTAGCGGTCTTGCCGTATATATTTCCGTCAAAATCAAGGATGTGTACTTCGTAAGAGACTCGTCGATCACGAAATGTCGGGTTGTAACCGATGTTCATGACTCCCTGATGAATAGTGTCGTCAATTTTGCAAAAAACTGCGTACACTCCTTCTGGGGGATGCAACTTCACCTCAGGTTTGATGTTGGCGGTGGGGAACCCTAATCCTTTGCCTCGGTGATGTCCATGAATTATCCGGCCTTCTATTGTGAATTCGCGTCCGAGCAGGGCATTGGCTTTTCTAATCTCCCCTTTCAATAGGTGCTCGCGAATTCTGCTTGAAGAAACCATTTGGCCTTCAATTAAAACGGGTGGAATTATATGGACGGAAAAGCCAAGTTCCGGCCCTAATTTCTTAAGCGTCTGAGGAGTTCCTGATCTTCCCTTCCCGAATCGGTAATTCTCGCCTATGAACAGGTTTTTTGCCCCCAGTTCTTCAACGAGAAGATTTTCAACAAATTCCTCAGGGGTTTGTTGGGCGTAATCCTGTGTGAATTCCGCAAGTATCAGAACGTCTATTCCTAAATGTTCCAGAACTTCAATTCGTTCCCGAGGAGTGGTGATCCTGGGAACATCCGGAACTTTTGCCAAAACTAATCTGGGGTGTGGGTCGAAGGTGTAAACGATCGCTTCGCGGTTTTTGTTGTGAGCGGTTTTGACTGTTCGTTTCAAGATTTCCTGATGCCCGAGATGCACACCATCAAAGTTCCCAAGAGCAACGGAAGGTGATCGAAAATTGTGATAGATTTTTTCACGAACCCGGAGAATTTCCATAGCAGACAAACTCAGAGACCTAACTCTGAATCAGATTCCTTTACAAAAATCCCGATTGAGGAACAACTCATAATCGGGTAATTGGGTGAGCAAGTAGAAATAGAATTTAGGTACTCTCAACCTTATCAATAGGTCCGGGTTGTTGAACCGGAGCTTCGGCATTCTTGTGAGTCAATTCCATTTTCTGAAGATCAAGCTCCTGTTCTAGCCTCTTGTTCTCGTTCTGCAAAGATTCAATTGTAGAATTCAGTTTGTCCACTTCCGCCTTATGTTCCTTATCAGTCTTTATCATTCGACGCCGTTCGGAAATCCACTTCATCTGAGTGATAAAATCTCCGAGCGCCGCAATAATAACCCCGAGAGCTACGCAAAATGTCACCAGTTCCCAAAAGGCGACTTTGATCGGCCTTATTCCATAATATTGAACTTCAAATTGTATTTCAGAGTTTTTCATAAACAGCGTAATTACAAATATCACGAAGGCAACTTCGATCAGCCTTTTCACCAGCTTCATTTTTCACCTCTCGACGATTCCGGATATAAAGAAGCAAATCCGTCCCGCAGTTTGCGGCAGGTGCTCTGTAAATGTTCCGGTATTACATGGATATCCGCCAAAACGGGCATTATGTTTGTGTCTCCCGTCCACCGTGGTACAATATGATAGTGAACATGCTCTTCTATACCCGCTCCGGCAACAACACCAAGGTTAACGCCCACATTAAAACCTTGAGGCCTCATTACACGCCGTAACACTTGAACGGCGCGACACACTTCCTGCATGAGCAGACTGTTTTCGTCAGCATTAAGCAGACAAATATCGGAAACATGGCTATAAGGAGAAACGAGAACATGGCCGTTGTTGTAAGGAAACTTGTTCATCATCGTGAAGGCTCCATCAGCCCGATGAACAATCAGGTTCTCATCGTCCCTATCGGAACATGGTTTTGTGCAAAATATGCACCCGTCTTCCTTCTCATTACCAAGTATATACTCAATGCGCCAGGGGGCCCACATTGTCTTCATACTACCCTCTTGGATAATTCACAATCGAACTTCGAAAAATCCGGCATTGGGGACGTTATTAACAATTTCGATGAGACCTACAGTTCCGTAATTGCCGTTTCCCACAAAAGCCGCTGAACCGGGATTAAACATCATCACACCCTGAACATTTCCCCAGAAAGGAACGTGAGTATGTCCGTAAACGATTATATCCGGTGTCTCCGGCGAGAATTTCTCAATGATCCGTTCTTCGAGATTTTTTTTCGAACCCCATCCATGGGTTAGTCCGATCGTCAGTTTTTCCACCTGCAATCTTCTCGTCTGGGGAATACTGTCAGCCACAGCGTAATCATCCATGTTGCCGCACACTGCCTGAACCCCGCGGGCTTCCAACCACGCCAAAACCTGTCCTGAACTAATATCCCCTGCATGCAGGACCAAATCCGCGTCTGCAAACAACTCGTCAAAAATATATTCCAAGGATCTATTTGGTGCACTCAGATGAGTATCCGAAAGAACGCCTATTTTCATCTCACAACAATCTCTATTCCTTGCCGTTGTTGGATTTCAATATAAGTTCCCCTGCTACGAAAATCTTGGTTCCTTTGATGAGGATTATCGCTCCCACATCCGAATACTTGTCGGCTCTATCCATCACATCACTGAAACTCATTCCTTTGGCAAGGCGATTTCCAATATCCGATGCGAATGCTCCGGCTAGACAGGCAGATCGTGAAATCACCGTTATTGCGTGAATCTTATCACTTGGAACGTAAGTTGAGATTCCGAAGGGCTTTTTTAGGGCAGGCAGTTTTGCAATCAACTGGTTATGCATTGGTGACCCCAGCGCATAAAGACGAACGTGAATAGGATGCTGTGATTGAATGAATGCGTCTCCGCCTGAAGAAACTATCAGATTTGGTGATTCCCCGAGTAAATCTCTCCCAACAAAATCGGCAATTGCTCCGCTCATTACGGACATCGGCGCCACATCAGCAGTACGGCATGAATAATCGGTATATCGCACAATTTCAGGTGCTGAGGCATAAATCTGAATGGGGGCACTTGTTTCGCGAAATGCGGGGTGTTGTCGAAGATACTCTTCGACTTGATATCTGTATTTGAAAACAGAATCCTTAGCTCTTGCAGTCAAGTCGGATTGAGCTTGAATAAATAACTGAGTTTCCCTTACCGCCACTTCAAAACTCACCGAATCCGGTAATGGAATGGTGTTCCGATAATTCTTGCGCTCATAGATGTCGTATACGGAAGCCATTTGGAAACTCTCTGAAAAAATCGAAACGTTAATCTAATAGCAGGTGATTATTATCGTGCCGTCATAGAGTGTCAAGCTATTTCAGGTAAACGCAAAATACAGTCTACAGCTTTCCAAACAACAAGTAATAATGTTTTTTTGAATCGGCCTTGTGCACTCATTTCTGCTTCATCAATGTTTTCAGGTTGTAGGCCCTCAGTTGACTGGCGGATTTAAGAAATGACAACCAGTCGGTCTTTTTGCGTTCCAATGTGACGAGAGCAGGACCGGAGATGGGGGGAAACGATCCCAACATGAAATCCGTAATCATTCCTTGTATCTTCGGGGTGGACCACTCTTCTTCCACAGCATCGCCGTTCCATCGCAATCCCGAAACCTGGCCGTCTTCAAGCATTTTAGATCGAGACATCATTCGAGCGGTTTTCGAACTATGCACGATCACAAGTATCTGGTGAATATTTTCCTTGTACAGATCCAGCGACATGATTCGTGGTCTGAAGTATTCAAGTTCTTCATCCGCTGTAAAATAATTCTTGCGCAATTCAGGACCCGCGTGCCTCAGAAGAACATCAGATCCTCCATAGTAGTCTCTGGAAGTGAACAGCTTTTTTCCTGAAGGATCATAGATCCGGAGGTGATCCTCTTTGTCATAAACTGCGATGAGCGGCCTCTGCTTGCCTTCAAAATCTCCGATGGTAAATCCGAAAATCGGTATCTTCTGAGGGATACCGAATCGGCTCTGGGCCTCCAGTTCTTTTCCCTTGTCGGCCATCAGCATTATGGGACCTTCATATGTTTTCTTGAGACCTTTCTGTTGTCCCAAAAGCATCATGCCTTTCGTCGGATAGGAGATAGCGCGAAGAAAATAAGAAATCTCTTCTATCACCGGAGTTATTTTGCCGCCTTGCAATTCGAGCACCATGGAACTAACGGATCCCCTATTCTGGGCAGACAAATATATACGAGCGGATCCGGCTCCGCCCTTGAGATTTAAGACATCTACCGATTTTAATTCTAGAGGACTGACGCCGTAACTATCTATCAACTGCAGTTCATTTTGCGTGGGCCTATACACATACACTGTGGAAGGTTCTATTATTACTACTTCATTCTTACCGTCGCCATCGAGATCACCGATGGACATCCCGATACCCAAAACGGAAAGCTCCTGACTTTTCCATTCTGTTTCAGCAGGTGGAATACGTTTCGAATCCGACGAAGATTGGGCCGCGGAGATCGGTTTGGCTAAAAGCTTTGAGTCGGCTGAGGCGGGCACGCGTCCACTCACAAACGGCGAATAAAATAGTCCTATAAAAAATAGGATAATTCCAACTGCAAAGACGCTTCGTTTCATGAACGACTCGCAAAATCTGAGGTATTGACCTAATCTCCCGAGATTAAAGTCAAGAATCTATTACACGACTGGGGGCAAATTAACAACCTTTTCGGAAGGAATGAGTTTGTAAGGATTAATCATAAAGATAACGTTCCCCGGCATCATTGATCAAGGTGACTATCTTTGTATCCGAAGAAAACATCTCCGATTTTTGGAGAGCTGCGTGGATGCACGCTCCGGATGAGAGTCCAGCGAAAATTCCCGTTCTTTTTGCTACAAGCCTACATGCCGCCACAGCTTCTTCATGACGAACGGCTACTACATCATCCAGCAAATCCAGATTTAATATTGGGGGCACGAAACCGGGGCCAATCCCCGAAATGGTGTGCTTTCCAGGATTTCCGCCGGAAAGAATCGGAGAATCGAATGGCTCGACAGCAACAATTTTGCATTCGGGATTGAGATCCTTGAATCGCTTTCCCACTCCGGTTATCGTTCCACCCGTTCCTACCCCGGCGATAAAGATATCGGGTACCATACCTAAATTCCCGATGATTTCTTCAGCCGTATAGCGCTCATGAGCCAAAGGATTGATGGGGGTTTCGAACTGATTGAGCAGATGACTACCTGAGATAGATTCTAATAACTGATGGGATTTTTCGATTGAACCTTTCATTCCAAAAGCGGCAGGAGTCAAGAATAGACGTGCTCCGTAAGAGGCAAGAAGACGTTTACGTCCCTCCGACACGGTTTCAGGCATGGCGAGAGCTACCTTGTATCCCTTTGCAGCAGCAATTGCGGACAAACTGATGGCGGTGTTTCCACCCGATGCCTCAACGAATGTGTCTCCGGGAGCCACTACTTTTTGGCTTTCAAGATTCTCGATGATTGCCGAAACAAGGCGATCCTTGATGGATCCGGAAGGATTGAGATATTCGAGTTTACAGTAGAGGTGCGCGGAACGTGAGTTATCGGATAAATGCAGGCGTATAAACGGCGTGTTTCCTATATGCGACAGAATGGAAGTCGCCGTTTTCATTATAGAACTCAAAATTAAATAAAGTACATATATTTGTGGTCAAGCTCCCTAGAAACGCCCTGTTTTCTCGCAAGGGCACACAAATCAGCAATTGATACTGAGTTGTAATAATCTATGAGAATTTTTTGGGTCTCCTGCCAAACATGACGAGTGATGCACCCGGCGAGTATTTCGCATTCTTTCTTCTTGGAATTTTCCGGTGCAAGACATCGCACCGGAACAATTGGCCCTTGCGCAGCACTAATAATGTCGCCAACCGAGATTTCGGAAGAATCCCTGCTTAGCATGTAACCACCCCGAGGTCCTCGTCGGCTTTTTAAGAGCCCTGCTTTTAATAATTTATTGAATATCTGTTCCAAGTATCTCTGGGAGATTTTTTGCCGCCGTGAAATGTCTTTGATCTGTGTAGGCTGACCGCCGCCATGGTAAGCAACATCGAAAAGTGCTCTGACGCCATATCTGCTGGTTGTAGTGATACGCATATTCAATTCCCCGAAAGACCGTTCTGAATATGAAGAAACTTGTGAACTAGGTATATTTTACTTTACTTGCGGTGTCAAGATAATCCAGATTCGGAATTAACAAGAATATGCGGTTTTAATAACCGATCCGTGGCACTTTGGTGGAATTCAGATCCCGGAACCCAATTAAGATGAGTTGAGTTGCCCAATATGAAATTTTATGAGTGAGGATTTTTTTGGGATCGCGTTGACAGTATAATTGTCTCATGATATTACTATCTCCTTTAGTAATGCCCGAGAGGTGTGAATGGGGAGCATAATTAAGAAGCGTCGAAAAAAAATGCGCAAGCACAAACACAAGAAGCTTAGAGCCAAGCAGCGTCATAAAAACAAATAAGGCGCACGCACATGATCTCATCAGGGCTGTTTACAAACTCAGATTTGGTAACGATCAACAAAGCGGCAGTCCTGGCCGAAGAGCTCACTCAGTCATATTTTAATTTGGCTGCGAATGAGTGGAAACGTGATCCGTTCTCGCTTTTCACAGTGAAGGAATTAGGATTTGCGGGTGACGAACAGCAATTTGCTCAAGTCATACGATACAAAACAAGTAAGCGAACCTGCAAAGAAACAAACTGTGAGCGTTACGGTGTCGTTTTGCTTGATCCGAACATACTTTTTGCTCTTCTGAGATCGGTGGAATATGATCTTTGGTCTTTACTACTCTTTGTTCTTACCCATGAACTTGTACATATTGTCAGATTCAGGAAATTCAATATAGATTTTCATGCTCTTGACCTGGAAAAGGAAAAAGAGGAACAAAGGGTACATAGGATTACCAGAGAAATACTTGCCGGTTCCAAAAACACGGACTATATATTTAAGTTATATGAGAACAGTCCCTTTGGAGACCCAAAGGCCCTATAACAACCCAACACCATGGAGGTGTCCTTAAATGCCGATTTATGAGTACCAGTGCAATCGTTGCGGGAATGAATTTGAGGAATGGCAGAAATTTTCAGATCCAGTAATCGATAAGTGCCCGTCCTGTGGAGGGAAAGCATCTCGTCTGATTTCTCAATCATCGTTCATCTTGAAGGGTTCGGGCTGGTACGTGACTGATTATGGAAGAGGAAGTTCTTGCCAGAAACCTGCTCCTAAGGAAACGTCGAAGGAATCTCCAAAGGAAACTCCAAAAGAGTCGACCTGTGCAACTAAGACAAGTTCATCTGATTCCAAGGACTAGTATCTAATCAATTAGAGGCTGTCATGAAGATTAAGAGAATCGCCCACTTAGGAGTTGCTGTGAAGAGCGTGGATGATGCTCTTCGCTTTTTTACAGGCGGCCTTCCCTTGGAAGTGACTCATGAAGAAACTTACCAAGGCATGAAAATTGGTTTCATTCCGGTGGGTGATAGCTCGATTGAATTGTTGGAGGACGTTTCGGGTAGTTCGGCAATCAGAAAGTTTTTGGATAAAAACGGTGAAGGGATTCATCATATAGCATTCGAAGTTGAAGACATTCATCAAGCAGTTGCCGAATTGAAGGAAAAGGGCGTAAAACTAATTGACGAAACGCCTAGACAGGGTGCGCATGGAATGACGATAGCCTTCATGCACCCAAAGGCAACACATGGTATTCTCATGGAGCTTTGTCAGCCTACTGCTGATTCTCACTAATTGACAGTGAGCGCTGGATTATGATCTGTAGCTTCGGATAACTATATGGCCGATAGTAGCCGACCGACCGGAATAAAAATTTTACTTTATACATAAGACGTCGTGTGGGAAGATGGTTCTTCTTATCACGACGTTTTTGTTTGTGTTCGATTCAAACCGTCAGGAGGAATGGAAATGGCTGATATCAGTATGCCTATGAATGGCAAAGTTATTGCCGTCAAAGCGGAATTGGGGCAAAAAGTAGAGGAAGACGAAGAGCTTGTGATCATCGAAGCCATGAAGATGGAACTTCCGGTAGTGGCAACAGAATCCGGGACCGTAAAGGAAATCAAGGCCAAAGTCGGTGAATCATATCAGGTCGGAGACGTACTCGTAGTACTGGAATAAAGGCATTCAGGTCTCTTTTAGAGAGACCTGAGCTTCTCCGAACTTTATCTATTCCGCGTAACTTGTTATTCACGCATTCCTACCTCCTCAAATCCTCACGGGGCACTCAATGAAACAGTTGTTCGAAAATTGCGCGATCTCTACACTTGAATTGTCAAGTAGAACAGTTCGATCCGCCACTTGGAGCGGAGTGGGCGACGAGAAAGGTTATGTGACCGATCGAGCCGATGCCGTTTACGGTGATCTCGCCAAAGGCGAAATCGGTCTGATTATTACCGGCTACCAGTACGTTCTCACGAATGGTTTGCAGCTCCCCTACATGTTAGGAAATTATGAGGAGGGGCAGCTTCCAGGATTAAAACAACTTGCAGACTTAGTACATTCCCACAACGGTAAGATCATCCCTCAATTAGTACACACTGGGATTCGTGCCAACAAGAAGTTGCTTCAGGAAGGCGACGAAGTGTGGGCACCTTCTGCCATTCCGGATTCCGTTACCAAGAACGTTCCGAGAGAAGTCGGGAAAACCGAAATTAATAAGCTCATTGACTCCTACGCCGCCGCTGCTGATCGCTCGAAAAGAGCAGGGTTCGACGGAATACAACTCCATGGCGCTCACGGCTACGGAATTAATCAGTTCATCTCCCCGGCTTGGAACAAGAGAACCGATGCATACGGAGGAAATACGAAAAAGCGTTATCGTTTTCTCGGAGAAGTTATGGAGGCCGTGAAGGGAGCCGTTGGCGATGACTTTCCCGTACTTATCAAATTAAACGGGAATGATTTCGTGGAAGATGGATTGAGACCGGAAGAATCATTGGAAATTGCCAAGAGGTTGGTTGATGATGGAATTGCCGCAATCGAAGTTTCCGCCGGCGGAGCTGCTTCCCCGCCTGAATTGAGCCCCGTACGCAAAAAAATCAAACCCGGAGAAAATGAAGGTTATCTTCTCGATATTTCCCGATTTTTTAAAGAGAATCTCGGTATTCCCATCATTGCCGTAGGCGGTATTAGGTCCATTAAAACCGCTGAAGATATCCTCTCGGAAGGTAAAGCGGATTTCATATCTATGTCCCGGCCGTTTGTACGCGAACCTGATCTCATATCGCGGTGGAAAAGAGGCGATCTGCGTCCGGCAACGTGCATATCGTGCAACGGATGTTTCGAATCAGGACTGGAGGGCCTAGGAATCTCATGTAAGGTCGATCGTCGGCTTAGAGAAAAGTCTAGAGGTGACAAGAGTTAGTCTTAATCTAAAATTTATTTCTGTACTGGAGGATGATCATGGCCGAGGATTTTAAGGAAAAAGTAGGTGTGTGGACTGAACAGCTCCGGGGAAAAAACGCCAAGAAACCGGAGAGGAAATCCGAATTTAAAACGGTCTCCGAACTTCCGGTCGATACGGTTTACTGGCCATGGAGTACCGAACACTTTGACCTGGAGAAAGACCTCGGCATCCCGGGAAGTTACCCGTTCACGCGTGGAGTTCAGCCAAACATGTATCGTGGCCGATTATGGACCATGCGTCAATACGCAGGGTTCGGCAGCGCTGAGGAAACAAATGAGCGTTTCAAATACCTGATTCAGCAAGGGCAAACAGGGCTCTCGGTTGCCTTTGATCTACCCACGCAAATTGGGTACGACTCCGATCATGAACTGGCAGCAGGTGAAGTCGGGAAGGTCGGAGTGGCCATAGATACACTACATGACATAGATTTGCTGTTTAATGGAATAGATTTGGCGGCCGTCAGTACTTCGATGACCATCAACGCCCCCGCTGCAGTACTGTTGGCAATGTACATGGTCGTAGCCGAGGAGCGTGGAGTTGACATAGGAAAACTCAGAGGAACGATTCAGAACGACATTCTGAAGGAGTATCCCGCTCGGGGAACCTATATTTTCCCTCCAAAACAATCCATGCGAATCATTACGGATATTTTTGCCTACTGTAATCAATTTGTCCCACAATGGAACACTATTTCCATCAGCGGCTACCATATTCGAGAGGCAGGTTCCACCGCCGTTCAGGAAGTGGCATTCACTTTGGCAAACGGCATTGCTTATGTCGAAGCGGCCATCAAGGCCGGTCTCGATGTGGACTCATTCGGCGAGCGACTGAGCTTTTTCTTCAATGCCCATCAAGATTTTCTGGAAGAAGTTGCAAAATTCAGGGCCGCTCGACGAATGTGGGCCAGAATCATGAAAGAGCGATTCAATGCTAAAAACCCAAGAGCAATGATGCTAAGATTCCACACGCAGACTGCGGGTTGCACCTTGACCGCTCAGCAACCTGAAAACAACGTAATGCGCGTCGCGTTTCAGGCACTTTCCGCGGTACTTGGGGGAACGCAATCATTGCACACCAACTCTCGAGATGAAGCCTTTGCATTACCGAGTCAAGACTCGGTTCAGATTGCACTGAGGACTCAACAATTGATAGGTTATGAAATTGGAGTTTGTGACACTGTAGATCCGCTGGCCGGTTCATATTTCATAGAAGCTCTTACCAATGAAATAGAAAAGAAAGCATTCGAGTATATAAAGAAAATTGATGATATGGGCGGCGGAGTTAGAGCAGTTGAATGTGGATTTATTGAACAAGAGATTCAGGATTCGGCTTATAAATTCCAGAAAGCCGTCGAATCGGATGAGCAGGTTATTGTCGGTGTAAATAAATTCCAAACCGAACGAGTCTCCCCCAAGGGACTGCTCAGAGTGGATCCAAGTGTTCGGGAATCACAAATAGAAAAACTGAACCGAATCAGGGCTGATCGAGATTCGTCTGCGGTTTCGGAGTCTCTTAGTATCCTCAAACGAACAGCTGAAGGATCAGACAATTTGATGCCGCCTATTATCGAGGCGGTGAAGAGGCGTGCATCTTTAGGTGAAATCTGCAATGTGCTCCGGGAGGTGTTCGGAGAATATACTCACGCTTCGCAATGCTAATACTCCCACCTAGTTCGTATGGATTTTAGATTGTTCTCGGGCCCCCTGCTTTATCAGGGGGCATTATTTTTTTGGAATTTTTTTGGTACAATCGGTGCCGGTATCACCGACGTTTTCTTCAGAGTCGTTTATATATGCTTGTTAGTTGGGAATCCCAGGTCAAGCAAAGAGCACAAGGAGTCCCCTAGTACACAAAATGACCGATCAAACTAATATAGGATCAGAATCGCAAGTAAGTTCAGTTTTCAAAGAAATAGGTGCTTTTTTCACATCCGTCAAAACGACAGTGGTGGTTCTGTTTGCCTTGGCAATGGGGTCGATCATCGGAACTATCGTTCCTCAAACGTCGGACATTGCATCTATTCAGGTCAAAACGAATTTCGCTCTTAAGCTGATTCTGATTCTCGACCTAAACAATGTCTTCCGGAGCTGGTGGTTCATACTCTTACTGGTTCTGCTGTCAACAAACATTCTCGGATGCCTCATCAGGAGATTACGAGTCATCCCCGGTGAATGGAGCGGCGCGAATGAAAAATCATCTTTCAGAATCTCTTTGAAGTCCAACACCGAGAAATCCGAGTTACTCTCCAGCTTAAATAAAACCGGCTCCAAAATCATGGGTAATCAAGCTGAGCTAGTAGAGGGCGGTAATAAAACAACGCTCAAATGGACCAAGCAAAAAATTTATCTTCTGGGATTTCCTCTACTCCATTCAGCAATTCTCATTATATTGTTCGGTGGTCTACTCGGAGCAATTTACGGCTTTAGAGGCCACATAGTCATTCCTGAGGGCGAATCCGGAAAGACCTTTCGATTAGGCGATGGGTCATCTTCCCAACTTCCTTTTGAAATTGTCGTCGATACGTTCAGCTTAATTCGTTATCCCACGGGCGAACCAAAGGAATTCAGAAGTACGGTTCGGCTGCAAGAAGGCGGAAAGGACGTTTTGGATGGCTCCATATTGGTAAATCATCCTTTAACGTACAAGAGAATTTCTCTCTATCAGTCAGATTATCAGACGCTGGGGATCAAAGACGTAAGAATAGGCCTAGAAGGCCCTGATGGGAAAAAGAGTGAAATTTTCCTACCACCGAGAAAATCGATAAATCTTCCTGGGACGAATTACGAAATCAGATTGATGAGTTTAGATCCCGGTTCAACGATCAAGGGTGCCGGGATTGAGGTCAAGGCTACAGCACCGGAAAAAGATCCTATCTCACTGAGCATATTCAGGAAAGAACCGCCTCAATCACTTGACGGTCACAAACTGAGCTTCATAGATTATCGTCCACTTTATGCCACAGGACTTCAGGTTTCCTATGATCCCGGTTCATTTTTTGTTTGGCTCGGCTGCTCAATGATGGTCATGGGCTTTTTTCTATCATTGTTCACCAATTTCAGACGATTGACTGTGACCATTGTACGTGACCCTGGATCAGGTGAAAGTACAATAGACGTTTCCGGACGCAGTCGTCGTATGAGAAAAGAATTCAGAGAAAAGATTGAACAGGAATTTCGGTCTGCTCTGCCAAAAGCGTAACTTCATGGAAAACTAGATGACAAGTACTGATCTCAACACTTATGTAACTTTCGGTTATTTAGCATCATTTGTTTTGTTTTTACTCAAAGGAGTTTCAGGATCGGATAGTGCCGCTTTCCGGAAATTTGCAATCGGCGCGTTTATTCTCGTTTTTGGACTCCATACCTCTGCCATTCTGTATCGCTGGATAGAGTCTTACCAGGTTGGGATAGGGCACGCTCCGCTCTCAAATCTTTATGAATCACTCGTATTTTTCGCATGGACGATGGCCCTTGCCCTCCTGATCGTAAGGTTAAAATACGCAACTGAAAGCGTCGTGTTGCTTGGCATACCATTCATATTCTTAACAATGGGTTCGACTTTTTTGATGGACCCATCTATAAAGCCGTTAATTCCGGCTTTGCAATCAAATTGGCTTATTGCTCACGTGATTACATGTTTTCTGGGCTATGCCGGTTTCGCCATATCGTTCGTTGCCGCACTCTTGTTGCTTATATCGAAAGCATCTTCATTCCTGAAAGCTAACCTTCCGTCTGAAAAAATCCTGGACGACATCGTGTATAAATCAATAATGGTTGGATTTCCTCTACTTACCATTGGGATAGTAACGGGAGCGGCCTGGGCCGATTTTGCATGGGGATCTTACTGGTCATGGGATCCTAAGGAGACTTGGTCTCTTATAACTTGGCTTGTGTATGCAGCATTTCTTCATGCCCGGTTGACCAGAGGGTGGGCTGGGACAAAAACTGCTTTGTTATCCGTTCTCGGTTTTTCTGCCGTCTTGTTTACCTATTTCGGTGTGAATTATTTGCTGCCTGGACTGCATAGTTATTTCTAATGTATTCAGAATTCGTATGAAGGAACGATTATCCAAAAACGAGCTGGGACGCTTTTTTATCATTGGATTTCATGGAACCCAATTCAATCGTGAAATTCGTGACCTGCTCGATGAATTCAACCCCTCCGGGGTAATCCTATTTTCGCGCAATTATCAGGATCCATTCCAGCTATCGCGTTTGACGGCCGATTTGCAATCACACGCCAAAAAAGAACGCCATAATGTCGCTGATCGCCTGTTCATCGGGATTGATCAAGAAGGTGGTCGTGTTGCACGATTAAAATCACCGTTCCTCGTTTCTCCCGCTGCTTTCGAGTTGGCTTCGCATGGTTCAGCGGAGGCAAAGATCACGGAGCTTGCGGCAAGAATGTCCGCTGAACTCCGCCTGGTGGGTATTAACGTTGACTTCACTCCTGTTCTTGATGTGCTGCCGGATACGTATGTCCCTGAAAAATCCGTAATAGGTGACCGTTCCTTCGGATCTGATCCGTTGAAAGTGTCTATATGCGGCAACTTGGTAATTGAAGCTTTTCGTAAAAATGGCGTGATCCCTTGTGGCAAACATTTTCCGGGTCATGGTGGAACAACGGTTGATTCCCACAAAGAATTGCCGCGAGACTTTAGAACATTGGAAGAGTTGGAAACGCGCGATCTCATTCCATTTATGGCCGCCATCAAGAACGACATAGAGCTTCTTATGACTGCACACATTACGTACCCCCATATTGATGATCGTAATCCAGCGACATTCTCTCGAATCATCCTAACCGATCTCTTACGTAATAGATTCGGCTACCCCGGTCTGGTCATTTCCGACGATTTGGATATGGGTGCCGTCAGCAATAATTCTTCACCCGGAGAATCCGCTGTTAAGGCGATATCTGCGGGGGTTGACCTACTCTTATTCTGTAATGATCCTAATAAAGCCTTTGCAGCTCGGGATGAACTCGATTCAGCGATTGGGGACGGCATCATAGACCAAACGAGACTGATTTTTTCCCTGCAAAGCATCAAGAAACTTAAATCGAAATACTCACAATCCTTCGAACCTTGTTCACAGGCTAGTGTTCGGGATTATTTTTCTTCGATTGAATCTGTTTAACGTATGAGAAATACAAATTTTTCTGAAAAGGTGGTGCTCGTTACCGGTGCCGGACAGGGTATAGGATCAGCTACGGCCTGTAGGTTTGCTGAAGAAGGGGCATTGGTCGGTATTCTGGATTTGAATAAAAAGACAGCGGATCAGACTCTACATGAAATTGAGACACGGGGTGGAAAAGGGATAACTCTAGTTGCAGACGTTGCAGACCCTGTTCAGGTACAGGAAGTCGTAAATCAATTGGCCTCCGAGCGCGGAAAAATAGACGTCCTTGTAAACAACGCGGGATTTGATCGGCCAGGTGGTTTTCTCAAGTTGGTTCCGAATGATTTTTCCGACGTGTTCGGTGTTCACTTGTTCGGCGCGATACACTGCTCCAAAGCTTGCATACCATTTATGCTCAAAACAGGTCGAGGAGCAATAGTGAATGTTTCTTCGATATACGGCAAATCGGGATCCAAAGGAGAATCCGCTTACAGTACGGCCAAAGCGGGGCTCATTGGCTTAACGAAGTCCCTGGCAAAAGAGTTTGGTTCAAAAGGCATTCGAGTAAATGTGGTGCTGCCGGGATTGACGAACACCCCTACGATTCGTGACTTCATGCAGGATAAATTTAAGGAGGCTATCATTTCAGAGACTCCGCTTGGCCGAGCAGCGGAGGCGTCCGAAATTGCGTCGGCAATACGATTCTTGGCATCTGATGAGGCTGCCTTCATAACTGGAGCTACCCTGGACGTTTCCGGCGGATGGAACATGTAAATTCTTAGAAATTAATTCCTACTGAGACGCTCTCTGGTTCCAGATTTGATTCGGGCTGTGGTATTTCGTATTCAAGTTGCATGTTCTCAAGTCGCACGATTGGGAATTCGAATCTGGTTTGAAAATTAGGATCCAGAGTGCTTGCATTGCGAAATGATTGGATTTTATACCGACTCACATTGCCAAGGTACTTACGAATCGCGGCCAATTGAGGCTCTTCCACCAGCCCCGGAACAATTGTTGTTCTGAAGATCGTTTCTACCTGGGAATCTTTGAGTAATTGCACACTCTTTTTTATGTTGTGCATGTTGACGTGGATTCCTGCCACCCTTGAATACTCTTCCCGAGTCATTGGTGCCTTAATATCCATAGCCACCAGATCCAACAGCCTGTCGCCTAGAAGACCTTCAAGCATTTTCGGGTTAGTCCCGTTGGTATCCAATTTAATCGCCACACCTATTGTTTTGAGCAAGCGAATCAACTCGGGAAGATTACGATTCGTTGTTGGTTCTCCACCCGTGATGGTCACGCCGTCAATCCATTTTTTTCGGGTATGCAAGAATTTTAGTATATCAGACAGGGGATAATCGGGCAGGGTCTCCGGTGAAAGGACAAGGCGGCTGTTGTGGCAGAAAGGACATCGAAAGTTGCATCCCGGCATGAATATGACCGAGCATATCTTACCCGGCCAATCAAGAAATGAATTCTGTATAAAACCTTTAATTTGAAAATTGTGATGCATTGAAGTGTATTATGGAGCGCTCATGTGAGCGCTCCCGGTTGTCACGCGTTCGCGCAATTAGAAACGAGATAATTGCTGATGTCTACGGCACCTGTAATCACTTCTCGTGATTCGGATACAAGTATTGGAAGCTGTTTTTCGGACAGCGAAACACATTCACAGTAGGCCAGCATGGCCAAAGCTTCCGAGTTTTCTCTGTCCAAATTGTAGACTCTCACGTTTTCCATGTTGTCGAAATCAAAGCGACTTTTTATGAGATCACACACTCCACAACCATTTTTTGTAAACAAGTACACCATCTCCACCCTCCAATTTGGGAATACCGTGAGTTCATAGACTCGCTCTTAAATTAAATTTCTATGACGATCACGTAATTCGCCTCTCTTGCCTTTGTTCCAGCTCGACACTTTTGTAAAGTAGCCCGTGATTCTAGTTATTTGCTCAACGTCTCCGGAATTACAGTATAGACAAGCATTATGAAGGCCACGACTTGTACGTCCACAGGATACGCATGTGGTAAGTTCCGGCGAAAAGGCGACCTGATCATTTTGGGTCATCCGGAAGATCTTGATCACGAAATTGGCCAAGGACTCACTACTGGGTTTGCTTTCACCAAGCCAAATATGCGTGAGAGAACCTGCTTCAATGAGCGGGTGAAACAGTCCTTCCCTTTTAACTCTATCTATAGGATCAATATCGGCTCCGACATTGAAGAGGGTCGAATTTGTGTAATAAATTTCATCCACGCTTAGGTTTCCTTTGACAACCCGTTGGGTCTGCGGAAACATTTTCATATCGAGTTTGGCAAATCGGTAAGCCGTACTTTCTGCGGGAGTTTGTTCAAGCACAAACCGCATATTATACTTTTCGCTTAGGCGTGCCGCCACTAGGTTCATATGCGCTATTACCTTGAGTCCGAATTTGAGTGCGTCTTCGGAATTGTGCAGCTCACCGCCCACATGGTGTTGAACCAGTTCATTTAATCCGACCATGCCGATAAGGTAGGTTACTCTGTGCATTCTTAGATAACCTTCACCGTCTCGATCCATGGTCAACAGAGCAAGTGGGCCGGTCTCTCCCAAGCTGAGAAGGCGTTGAATAAATTCCTTTTTCTGTAAGTGGGCGCGGGCGGCTAAATTGATGCGCTCAGTTAGAATAGAAAAGAGCTTTGTATCGTCACCTTTTGCTTCATAAGCGATCCTGGGCAGATTAATAGTGACGTTCTGAAGCGCCGAATAACGCATTTTCCACGGGTTGAGAGCATCATCGAGATCACTTTTCTCTAATTTGAAAGACAGCCTACAACATTCAGAGATCTTTGCCGTCTCGCCTCGATCAAAAACAAAATAGGTGTTTCCCTTTTCAGAAGCTATGCTGCAAATGTGGTTCAGAAACTCTTCATGTCCGGGAGTTTTGAAAAATTTCTCAGTGATGTGAACCAGGGGCTTAGGAAAAAAGAATGGTCTTCCTGCTCCATCCCCTTCTTTGTATATGTCGAATAACGTCCAGACAAAATCCTGAGCCTCGGGGAGATAATCCGCATACGTCAAACCGGTGAACTCTCCGCCGGGGCCGATTGCAGGTACATTTTCAAAATGCTTTGGAACTTCCCAGTAGAGATTTATATCCGTAAAAATTGCTTGACCCCCGCGAGCGACCGCCTGTTGAGAAAACTCGAATATCAGCATCTGAGCGAGTTGTCGGACTTCCCTTTTCGGCAAACCCCTCAAGTAAGGAGCAAAAAACAGGTTAACGGCATCCCAACCGATCGCCCCCGCAAAATGGCTTTGCAAAGCTGCGGCAAATTTAACCATATGCGCCAGCAAAACTTCGGGATGTTTAGCCGGCTTAGCCATTGCAAGAGAATTGGGCAAATTTAAGCCGAACTTCTTTATGTATTCCAAAGACTGACCTGAACAATAAGGTCTATCAATGAATCCCAAGTCGTGCAGGTGGATGTCTCCATGCATGTGAGCATCACCCACCGCCTGATCAAAAACATTCAGTAGCGCAAACTCCTTCTTTATGTTCTCTGCAAGCGTGAGATTGGTGGCTTCAGGGCCATGGGGTACATTCGCATTTTCCTTGTTGGGCCGAGTGATAAGCTGATCAACATCATAGAGAGGAACGCCCAGTCGAGTATGGAGTCTACGATCCTGTTCCAATCCACGCTCCAATAGCTTTGCATTTACCATTTCGCGAATAAGCGGTGCAGTAATGACCTTGATGCCGCTTTTCTTGATTGTGTATTCAATTTCAAGGCTTATCTCTTCAGCAGTGCCCTCATCAACAAAGGTTTCTCTTAGGAGAGCATCAACTATGCGGCTACGATCCCAACCGTCCATAGCCTCGCTGGATGTACGGACAAAAAGGGCCATGTCCGTTGTCTCCATGCTACTGCGGTTGGATTCTCTCTTGATTCCATGAATTTCCGTCACACTAGCCATTTGCTTCGCCCCTCATTTAAGTATCGGGATAAAATCTCCATCGAAGGACGCGGCTCACCATAGGCCCCCATGAACCGGCGCTTATTCGAATTTGCACCCGATCTAGTAGGAACGTTTCAAATCATACTACATATAGTGTGTCAAGCTGTTTTTCCGGAGAACGTGACTTGGCATTTCAAAACTAAGAAACCATGCGGGCTGGACAACTGAAAAAAGTTTGTTGCAATAATTCTTATCTACTAGAGCTAATTGCCTGGATTTATTGGATAGTTTGGCTTGAAGCGTTAGGCCAAAATTGAGATAAAAACGTCTTATATTAGCCTGTTACCCTTAAACTATCGCTATTACGGACGATCAAATAGATAAATTCCTCAAGGTTGTAAGGACTCGAAGGTAACTGCCTATTCCAAGCCTTTTTGACCTGGGGGGCCAATTCCTCTATGGTTATGGATCCTCCTGCTTTGGCGATAATAGCCAATATAACCGACATGAGCGGCGTGTTTGCCCCTGACTCCGCTCTGTTCACACGATCAAGTTCGTCGAGACTCGGAATCGAGGAGCTTTCAATTAGGAGAGAGACAACATGCTTACCCAATTTGCTCGTAGCAGGGACGGCAAGATTTGTCTTAGGTCTGGATATATTGATGGCAGAGGCCGCAGGTAAGGCATCAATATCGTCGAAGCCGTCCATTATGGGTTCACTAGTAGATAATTTTGCGGCGCTTTCGCTTGCAGTAGAATCTTTTTTATCTCTTCCCGGCATATCTCATATTTCCTTTTCGATTATTTCATCATGGCGCGCAAGTGTCCAAGAGAAAAGCTTATCCTCGACATTCCGGACTAGGAAATCTGGTCATCCCTACTATGAGTGCATATGGAGGCGAAGCACAAGCCCTACACCATGAACATAAAATTGCAATACTAAAATTAATCGACCAACGTGTCAATTAAGCAGAATTGTGCCCCGGCTGAAAACACTTATGTATTACTTTATATAATCTAGCTAAGTTTTTTGATTGACTTTACTTTTATTGAATGCTATTTGCCCCAAGCAGCACCGGGAAGGAGGGAAAATGCAACCCGACGTAACCCCATACACAAAGGATGCTCCTCAAAAGGGAACATGTCGAAAGGAGATTTTCATGCTTAGACTTATTGCGATTACGGCGTCCATCGTCGTGTTGACGGCTTCGGGGGTTTGTGCCGGCAATTTCGAGATTTCAGCGGACGCAGGTTTGGTCAAATCGCCTACTCCGCTTCACATAAATTCAGGTCGGATCATAAAAGCTCAATTCAAATCCGATATGAAAACAACCATGGACTCCGAGTTTGATACGGACGATCTCTACCCAGGTCCCGAACCGGCCTCCACATCGGACACGAAGATCAAGCCGAAACCGGCGGTGGCTTTCAAAGAACGCTCAGCGGGAATGGCCCCACCGCAAAAAGCCTCACCCGGTGTAGATCCCACATTTCTCGCAGGTGCTAAAGATGAGGTGGCCGATCTCGATGGAGATCTGGAAAAAGACTTGGTTCTGACTCCACCCCCGTCTAAATCAGAAGACAAAACAGAACCTGAAAAGAAAACCGGCTCTATTGCAGATAAAAAGACGACTGGGACGCAAAAGGCTGATGTGGTCAAAAAGGCGGACCGAAAAACTGAACCCAAAGTAAAACAGATGACCCCGTCCGATTACGGCACAGGTTCCTATGCACAAAGTCCTAAGCAGATTCGAAAAGTAAAACCGGTCACGCAGAATCCTTGGTCGATGCCGGCCGGTAACTATGCAGCTCGTCATTACCCAATTGACTCAAATGGCCCCGCTTGCAGGGTCGATGATACAAGTTGTGGAAATCGCATAAGAGTATCGGGTGCAACACAGTTCAATACAGGTGCCCCGGCCGGATACATGGCACCCGGATATGAACGGGCGAAGCCAAACCTGCATGCCGCTAACCGCGATCGAATCAATAGAGATGGTGTAACAATTAAGTTGGCCCCTGCAGCAGCTCCCAACAATATGGAGTATCAGGAAGATTCTTCTTCGGATCTCCTGGGAGCCGCTGCTGAGATTATAGGTTTACCGTTTGCTTTCATTAGTTCCTTCTTCTAGAACGCATAAAGGGAGTTGCATGGCAACTCCCTCAGCCTCAATCCACATGCATATTTAAACTCTGCTTCCCGCAGTTCCTTCCAGCATTTTGATCAGTAGTGTCAATGTCCGGTTCACGGGCGTTTCAACACCGAGCTTTTCCCCTTCCACAGCAAGAGCGCCATTAATGAAATCAATTTCGGTACGGCGTCCCGCAATAACATCCTGAAGCATAGAATTCAGATTCGGTGCGGTACCTTCGCAAACAGCCAGCACTCGTGCTTCCGGGTCGTCAAAAATTAGCTGAATAGCTTTAGCATCGATGATCTTTTTACACTCTTGCACGACCTCGCTAATAAGTTTACGTCCCTCTTGAGTAGAAGGTAAATCCCCATTGCGAACTCTCAGCAATGTACCCGGAGCATTAATTGCGGCATTTATGATTACTTTCGACCAGACACTTCCCATGGCATTTGTGGTAATTTCCACGTCTCCGGCATTCATTCGTTTCAAGACGTCCGCGACTTGCCGGGTTCGTTCTCTTACGGTACCGTCAGCTTCCCCGAAATGAATAGGACCCTTACCGGTATGTCTAAAGACTCCCTTGGCAACCGTCATCGCACCGATTGTGGTAATGCCGAGCAAAACCCGTCCACTGAAATACTCATTAAGTATCTCAAAATTTCCTACCCCGTTTTGAAGCGTCAATACAACACCATTCGGATTGAGAAGCTTTTTAACGGAATTAATTGCGCCTGCAGTGTCGTACGACTTCACGATCACGAGAACAAGATCCACGGTCCCTGCTTCTTCAGGGGTGTTGAATATTTCTACCTTGATAGTGCGATCGCCGGTTATGCCCTCAAGCCTGAGACCCTGCTCTCTCATTCGGGAAACTTCGTCTGAATCGCGCTCCACCAGAATCGTGTCCACTCCGGCTTCAGTCAACAATCCACCGAGTACCGAACCTAAGGCACCGGCCCCGATTATGCCGATTCTCATCAAATCTCCTTTCATTGAGAGCTGACCTAGCACATGGAAATAGTTGCTATACTGGGAGACCCGAATGAATGTCGTTAAGGTTTCTTCGGATAGAGCTTTCTCAATTCGGCAACAGCATCCTCGGGCATGGGATAACAGTGCTCCGGAGCAGGAAAAGACTTATCGGCAACTTCCTTTGCAAATTCCTCTACGGCTTCTACGATGAGTTTGCCCACTTCCCTAAACTTCTTTACAAATTTGGCTGGTTTTCTATCAAACATGCCTATCATGTCGTGGATCACTAAAACCTGACCGTCACAGTGAGGGCCTGCGCCGATTCCGAAAACAGGAACTTTTGACCGATCGGTTATAATCTCGGCAACTTCAGCTGGAACGGCTTCCAAGAGCAAAGATGATGCTCCTGATTCTTCCAAAATATGACAATCTTCGATAAGTCGTTTCGCAGTTTCCGTGTCTCGCGCTTGAGCCTTATATCCGCCTAGTTGGGCCGCAGCCTGCGGAGTCAATCCTAAATGTCCCATCACGGGAATAGTCGCATTCGCCATTGCACGAATCGTTTCTGCTACTTCTCGGCCACCTTCGAGTTTGACGGCATCACAGCCACCTTCAGCCATGAATCGTCCCGCATTTCGGATCGCCTCTTCTTTGGAAACCTGGTAACTCATATACGGCATGTCCCCAACCAAATAGACATCGGGGGCTCCAAGGCGCACTGCTTTGACGTGAGGCATCATCAAATCCATAGTTACGGGCAACGTTGAGTTATAACCATACACGACCATTCCAATTGAATCACCGACCAAGATAACATCCACTCCTGCCTTCTGTTCCAGTACAGCAAAAGGATAATCATAGGCAGTTAGGAAGGTCATAGGTTCTTTCCGAGCCTTTTTCTCCCGTAACGTGTGAATCGTAGTCTTTGCCATTCAGCACCACCTAACTAAAAAATAGGGTTACAACCAGAGCCGTACAAACCCGTATTTCAACATACCCTAAAGTATTCTAAAAACCAAGAACAGGCTTCACTCTATAGGTGTTGGGGGTTAGCTGAGGTGATTTCCGGGAATTTGGACGAAAGAAATGATCATTGCACGGATGAGGAGGAGATCTACTGGAAAGATCTCCTCCTAAATAGTAGATGGAAAACTGGATGTGACTGAACGATCACAGGATTTGGCAATCTTCGCGCCAACAGCAGCAGAATTCGCCGCAATTTGATATATTTTTAAAACAAGGCGCGTTGCCTTCGGTTTCCTGGATTGTACGAATGAGACGATCTTTACGAAATCTGGAATAATTTTTTACCCCTAGAATGCGGGCTCTTTCACGAACTTGCTTTAATGTCACTGTGACCTCCTTCGCCCAAAATTCAACGGGCGTGATTCAATTCAGTGATGTCTAAAGCAGATGAGCTGAAAAAAATCAAGTTAATTCGCTACTAAGACTTGCATAGTGGCACTTACCTTATATCAACTTAATTTAGCTATTTGATTTTAGGATGCATTTTGGATAAACTTGAATGGAACGAGAAATGGATTGCCTCAATTATTTTAGTGGCAGCCGTTTCCGCTTTGCCTTTTGCCGGGCTCATCATCATCCTTGCAGCAGTCATTTTCTTGTTTCGAACGAAACCTGCAACAAAGAAAACAACAAGGCTCTTGCTCTTAGCCATTTGTATCGGGTTTATGAGTTCGGTATTCTGGACCCTGATTTTTATCCAACTCGTTCCAAAAATTAATGTTGCACAATTCCGGAACTCCGAACAAGAAACCTACTTGGGGCAAACGAACATTGATGACCTTGCATCGAACATCAAGTTCGCTTTTCAGAATAACGTGTACATCACGATTGAGAGAAGGCGCTTTCCGTCTTTTCGTTCCGAAACAATTACCGGTTCAGGGGTGATCATAGGCCGCAATCAGAGCAATTTCCTCATTCTCACCAGCCGACACGTGATCGATCCTGATTTCGACCCTGCACGACTGATGACGGTGGATCCCAAAATAGGAATAAATGTTCAATTCCTAGACGGAAATTCACGCCCGGCATATGTTTATTGGACTGAACCAAACGGCATAGATCTGGCCGTTTTGGGAATTGGTTCAACCCCCACCGAAGTTCCCGTAGAAGGCCGAAGAATAACGGAACCGGTTCGTATTGGAGAACGAGTATTCACCGTGGGTAATCCCCAGGATCTTACATGGAGCTACACTGAGGGGATAATATCCTCAATCAGGGATTCCGGTAAGGAATCTCCAACATACAAAGTTTTCCAAACTCAGACGCCGATTAACCAGGGCAACTCCGGGGGAGGCCTTTATCGCATGAATGGTGAGCTGGTGGGAATCATTGCTTGGACGAAAGACAAATCACAGTCAGAAGGCATAGGCTTTGCCATTGCTTATGAGGACTTCCTGAAGCTATACAATGTCAATGAATAGCGAAGTATAAAGCGGGGCAATGCATGGGCATCGCCCGGCTTTAATATAAGATACCGAGGCTAAGCGGCTGATTTCTTCAGATGAGTTTTTATGTAATCAACAATGTGATCCGTACGAGTTCCAGGTCCGAAGATTTCTTCGATTCCGGCATCCTTCAGATCGGGAATATCTTCATCAGGAATTATTCCCCCTCCTAAGATGAGCACGTCGTCCATCCCATTTTCTTTGAATAGAGCGGCAACTTTGGGAAACAAATAATCATGCGCTCCCGAAAGCGAACTGAGGCAAAGAACATCCGCATCTTCTTGAACGCATGTTTTGAGTAGACCTTCAGGGGTCTGTCTCAAACCAGTGTATATGACTTCCATACCTGCATCCCGGAGCGCTCGTGCTACGACCTTTGCCCCTCGGTCGTGCCCATCCAAACCGGGTTTCGCAACGACAACTCTAATGCGTTTTTGCATGTCTCTCCTCGTTTCTAGAGATCGCTTCAATTATAACGGTATATTGCCGTGCCTACGAGACGGTTTTTCTTCGACCTTGTTCTCAAGTTGAGCAAATGCTTTGATCAGAACGGACCTCGTTTCGCGCGGATAAATTACTCGATCAACAAACCCAAGTTGGGCGGCCCGATACGGACTTGCGAATTTATCAACATACTCTTGAATGAGTTCAGCTCGCCTTTGTGCGGGATTTTCAGCCTGCTCGATTTCTCTTCTAAACAGGATCTGAATGGCTCCCTCAGGCCCCATTACTGCAATTTCAGCGGAAGGATACGCAAGATTGATATCGGCTCTTAGGTGTTTGCTCGACATAACCACATACGCTCCGCCGTAAGCTTTGCGTGTTATAAGCGTTACTTTCGGAACGGTGGCTTCAGCATAGGCATACAGTATCTTTGCTCCGTGCTTTATGATGCCCCCGTGCTCCTGCTGTGTCCCCGGCAGGTATCCGGGCACATCCAGCAGAGTCCAAATAGGTATACTGAAGGCATCACAGAATCTCACGAAACGTGCACACTTCACCGAAGCTTCGGTGTCGAGACATCCTGCCAACCAGTTGGGTTGGTTGGCCACAATTCCTACCGTTTTACCGGCAAGCCGGCCGAAACCCGTGATGAGATTTTTTGCATAGTTTGCATGAACCTCCATGAAATATGAATCGTCCAGTACCGGCTTAATAACTTGCTTCATGTTGTATGGTTTCCGGGAATTGTCGGGTATCACATTGTCGATTTCCGGGACCATTCTGTCGATCGGATCGCCGGTGGGTATTATCGGTGGTTTTGTTCGGTTACTGTCCGGAAGGAATGAAAGCAGTTCTTTAACTTTGTTGAGAGTTTCACTTTCCGAAGGATAGTGAAAATGACACACTCCGGATACGCGTCCGTGAACCTTTGCGCCACCTAGACTTTCGGGATCGATAACTTCACTTGTGACCTGTTTTATCACCTGCGGACCGGTAATGAACATGTAGCTGGTCTTTTCTGCCATAAAGATGAAATCCGTTACGGCAGGAGAATACACCGCGCCGCCTGCACACGGTCCCATTATGACGGAAATTTGAGGAATCACGCCTGAAGCACGGACATTTCGGTAAAAAACTTCTCCATAACCGCCGAGGCTTTCCACGCCTTCCTGTATACGAGCGCCTCCGGAATCATTTATTCCAATCAGAGGAAAACCGTTTCTATAAGCTAAGTCCATAACTTTGCAAATTTTTTCGGCATGGGTCATCGACAAGCTGCCGCCGAAAACCGTGAAATCCTGAGCAAAGACATAAACACCGCGACCATTAATTTTCCCGAAACCGGTTACAACACCTTCGCCGGGAATGACCGTCCGATCCATTCCGAAATCCGTGCACCGATGACAGACAAATTTGTCAATTTCTTCAAATGAGCCCTCATCAAGAAGTTCAAGAACTCGTTCTCGGGCCGTCATCTTGCCCGATTTATGTTGTTTTTCAATCTTGTCCGGTCCACCAGCTGCATCAGACTCCTCGAGTCTTCGCTTTAGTTCCTCGAATCTTGCCTCCATCACGGACATTGACGACTCCTATTGCACTGTATTTCCTTCAAGATAGAACTTCTTTAACTGCTTTGCCTATTTGGGTGAGATTCTCTACAACATTCACCCCGGCAGAGGCTAATGCTTCCATTTTGGCCTGCGCCGTTCCGGAACCACCGGAAATAATTGCGCCGGCATGTCCCATCCTCTTGCCGGGAGGAGCTAACCTACCGGCTATGTACGCGGTCACCGGTTTATTGAAATCTTTATTGATGAACTCCGCTGCAAGCTCCTCGGCATTTCCCCCGATTTCTCCAATGAGGACGACGGCTTCGGTTTCGGGATCATCTCGGAACATCTTGAGCACGTCAATAAAGCTTAGCCCGACCACAGGATCTCCCCCGAGTCCGATGCAAGTGCTTTGACCCAATCCGTTTTTCGTCAACTGATCAACTACTTCATATGTCAACGTTCCTGATCGCGAAATTACGCCTACCGGTCCTGGAGCGTGTATGTAGCCGGGCATAATCCCCACTTTGCATTTCTCCGTGGGCGAAATAACACCCGGAGTGTTCGGGCCTATCAGAATGCGATTTTCTTGACGTACAGAAAAAAGAGCCGACGCAGTATCGAGGGGGGGAATTCCTTCCGTGATGCAAACGATGGTGGAAATTCCGGCATCAACAGCTTCCAAAATAGGATCTTTGGCGAAGGCGGCTGGAATAAATATCAGCGACACATCAGCCCCCGTTTCCTTCACCGCTTTGTGGACGGTATTAAATACGGGAATACCATCAACGGTTAGACCCTCTTTACCGGGGGTGACACCGCCTACCATGTTGGTGCCGTATTCTCGACAAGCGAGAGAATGAAAAGTGCCGTTTCGTCCGGTTATTCCCTGACAAATTACTCTCGATTTCCTGTTGACCAATATAGCCATTCGTCACTCCATTCCCTATTAATATCGAGTTAGGCTGATTTGGCCTTTTCAACTACCAGTTTCGCAGCGTCATCAAGCGATGAGATCATCTGAATAGGGAGGCCGGATTCATCAAATAGTTTTCTGCCCTCCTCTATATTTGTACCCTCAATTCTGGCAATCACCGGTAATGCCAGCTGCTTGGTCTTCAATGCGCCGATAACGCCCCTCGCCAACACATCACATCTAAGAATGCCACCGAAAATGTTGATGAACACGATTTTCACGTTTTCGTCTTCCAGTAGGATACTCATTGCATCACTCACCACCTGCTCGCTCGCACCCCCGCCCACATCCAGAAAATTAGCCGGAGTCCCTCCGTGCAGTGAAATAAGATCGAGGGTGGCCATTGCCAAGCCGGCTCCATTGACTATGCAACCGATATCGCCTGACAGTCGAATGTAGCTTAGTCCATCCTTGCGGGCCGCAAGCTCGATGGCATCCTCCTGTGATCGATCGCGCAGACTTTCGAGATTTGGATGTCGAAAGAGTGAATGATCGTCCAGATTGATTTTGGCATCTAAGGCGAATAGCTTGTCACCGGAAACTATGAGAGGATTTATCTCTGCAAGAGAGCAGTCAAATTCTACAAAGGTTTCGTACAAAGCAATTATGATTTTCGTCAATTGACCGGCAATATTTTTATCGTCAGTTATGGAATATGCGACGGCTCTGGCCTGAAATGGAGCTAAGCCTCGCAAAGGATTGATTTTCGTAGTGATGATTTTTTCGGGAGCCTCCTTGGCAAGCGTTTCGATTTCAACGCCGCCTTCTGCAGAAGCCATTATTGTTACCAATCCGGAGATACGATCTAAAACTACGCCCAAATAGATCTCCTGCCCGATCGGAACGACTTCCTCAACGAGCAGAGACGAGACCGGCTTTCCCTGTGGACCCGTTTGATTTGTCACAAGTCTCTTCGAGAGAATTTCCGCGGCTTTGCCCCTAATGTCATCCGACAGGTTAAGAACCGCTATACCCCCGGCCTTGCCTCGACCTCCGGAATGCACCTGTGCTTTCAGGGCAATCTTTTCGGATTTAAGTTCTCGTGCAGCAAAGAGCGTCTCCCAAGGGTCATAGCACACTTGTCCCCTCGGTATAGGTACCCCCTTCTTTGCAAGCAATTGTTTTGACTGATATTCATGTAAATTCATGTATCGCCTCCGAA
>CAZTJA010000004.1:0-89129 GCA_964613745.1 uncultured Syntrophaceae bacterium | reverse complement strand
CCGGAATGCGTTAAAATAATGGCCCCCTGTGAACTGGTTATCCGCCGCTCGTCCTTGTAAAGCCCTTCGTCACGCAACTTCGCCAATTCGGAGTCAACAAATTCGAAAAAATTCGACATCACAGTTCCCCAATCATTCATTCAATTGTTCACGTTAATCCATTGTATCAGCGCGTGGGGCTTATTCAAGATAAAGGAAAATGAATATGAATTTTGACTAACAGGGAATTGCTGTGGGGGAAAACCGGGTGTGAATAAGCCAAGTGCGCGAAATTTTCCACCAATCGGTGGAGCAAGTTATTAACCTATTAATAATGTAGTTTTTGTTACGTGGCGAAAATTTTTCTCGCGGCCATTCCAAAATTCGAGAATATGTGAAGCAATCGCGCGCGTGATGGACGGGCAAATCCTACATTGATGGGAATATGCTGCTATTTCAGGTATCTACAAAGCCGGCACGCGGGTTGCTTATAGAAATACAAATCCTAACCATACCCTCTTAGCAACCTCCTCAGGGTTGCTTTTTTTTTGCCCAAAACCGTGAGCGGAGTGTCAATAATGCAAAGAAGATGAACCGGGTCTTGTCAGTGATCCGGTTCTATGTTCATTGTATTTGAGGAGGGCTTATGACCGACTCACAAGACAACCAGGAATACGTTCGGGTTAGGGACCGTATGGGACGTGAGTTTATCTGTCCCCGGGACGCCCTGATTTCAGTGGACAACTTGACGGAAGAAGAGTTAAAGCGCTGCTTCGATTCGGCGGAAGAAGCTTTCAACGACGATGAGGTGATGGCAATTATCAGGAGCGAGTTCAGAAAGGACAAAACATGATAGTGGTGAGGATCTTTTCCGATTTCGTCTGACCCTACTGCTATATCGGCAAAGGTGTTGTCGAAAAATTAAAGGAAGAATTTCCCATACAGGACGAGTGGATCAGCTACCTGCTGAGACCGGACATGCCGGCTGAAGGGATCGCCTTGAGCACACTTTTTCCGGGT
The DNA here is from genome assembly GCA_964613745.1 of uncultured Syntrophaceae bacterium. Taxonomy (GTDB): domain Bacteria; phylum Desulfobacterota; class Desulfomonilia; order Desulfomonilales; family Desulfomonilaceae; genus CAZTJA01. Next base: position 88,130 of record CAZTJA010000004.1, on the reverse strand, counting down.
ATAGATCCCGCGGAAAGAGCAGCGGGCTTCAATCAGGCGGGACAACCATATGGGCTGACTTTTGCCGTGCGAACCCATGTCTCGAATTCTCGCAAGGCTCTTCTAATGTCTGAACTTGCGCGGGATAAGGGCAAATTCCACGAGTTCCACGACGCCGTATTCCGGGCTTATTTCGCTGATAATAAAGATATAGGCAATGTGAACGTTTTGTATGAAATTGGAAATTCCGTGGGTTTGGCGCAAGATGACTTGCTTGGGGCTTTGGAAGACTCCATTTACACGGATCGACTGGCAGAATCAATGAAAGCGGCTCAAGAATATGAGGTCACGGCGGTTCCCACCTTCATAGTCGCAGACAAGTTCAAACTAGTCGGAGCGCAGTCCATAGACGTTTTCAGAAAGAAACTTCGGGAAATCTAAACAGGTGCCGAAATAAGTTCCCTTCTGCCGTCGATATGTAAGAATTGACCACGACCGTTTTCCACGACACAGACGGCGTCGTGGGGTGTCTGGATCCTCATAGCGGTTTCTTTATCGAGATTGAGCAAAAAGTGGAGAATTACACGGTTAAGTGAAGCGTGCGTTACGAGCAGTATTTCTCGATCGGCAGCCGTCTTGTTGAGTTCCTCAAAAAATGGGGTTATGCGAGCTTCACCGTCCCGATAACTTTCACCTCCAGGCGGTCTAAAATCCCACGAGGCTCTTACAGAGGGATTATTGAAGATGTAGAGGTTTCGCGGCCGTGTTTCCCATTCGCCGCAAGAGAGTTCGCTCAACCTTGGATCGACGATGATGAATTGATTCAAATTTTGACAATATATTTTTGCGCTTTGGAGCGCTCGGCTAAGATGGCTGGAGTAAACGGCGTCAACATTAAAGTTGCTGAGCAGCCCTGCAATTTTAGAGGCCGTTTCGATGCCTTTAGGTGTTAATGGAGAATCCAAGGCCCCCATAATGATGTCGGCCTTATTCCATTCGGTTTCTCCATGACGGGCAATAATTATCCTGGAATTTGTGACAATCCCTTTTGGCATGCGTGACCTCTCTGTTGTATCCTTTGAAACGAAGTAATTGAACCTCGTACCCAGAGTTCGGGATTTGGAGAGTTGAAAACAAAATGGCTGATTCAAAGGACAAGTTTTACGATTTTCTGTGCTCCGGCTTCGGCCTGGGCCATGCTCCCATTGCATCCGGCACGGTGGGAAGCTTACCCGCATTAGGAATATACATCATAGTCAGGCTGATTGTTCCAAGAGAGATGGAGCTGCCTGTGCTTATTGGTTTTTTGATTGCAAGCTGCGCAGTTTGTGTCCTCCTCGGCCCGTGGGCTGAAGGGCATTGGAAGAGAAAGGATCCTTCCCAGTTTGTCCTTGATGAATGGGCCGGTTTTTTCCTGACCGTGGTTCTCTTCAGAACGGAAAGCATTCTGCTGTCATCGGTATGGGCATTCATTGCGACACGGGTTTTTGACATACTGAAGCCGTCACCGGCAGGCAGATTGGAGTTCTTGCCGGGTGGATGGGGCATCCTGACCGACGATCTGGTTGCGTCGGTATATGCAGGTGCTTTGCTGAATGTTTTGCTCCTCTATGTTCCGATCATATTCAAGGCATAGGTGCAAAACCTTTACGAAACGTGTTTTCTGAAATGGATCGTGAATTGAGAAATTGCAGGAGATAATCCGGACCTCCGGCTTTAAAACCCACTCCGGACATGGCAAAACCTCCGAATGGCTGTCGATTTACCTGTGCCCCGGTGATTTTGCGATTTATATACAAATTGCCCACCTTAAATTCTTTCATGATCTTCTCAATGTTTTTCGGTGATCTCGAAAAGAGTCCTCCTGTGAGTGCATAGGGAACTTCCATTGCAATCTCGAGAGCTTCGTCAAGGTCCTTTGCGCGAAAAACGATCAATACCGGGCCGAAGATCTCATCCTGGGCAGGATCGGATTTCGGATCAATGTCCGTCAGGATGACGGGGCTTACGAAAAATCCCGAAGAATTCGGCAACTCCTTTTGATGCAAAGCAACCTTACCCAGCTTTGATCCGAGATCTGCATAGAAGGCTATCTTTTTGACGGCGTTCAGGTCTATGACCGGACCCATTTCTATCCCGGGGTCTTCCGTGGAACCGATTCTCAAACCTGCCAAGGCTTCCTTGAGTCGAACGAGAAACTCATCATATCTGGGACCAACAAGTATGACTCTCGAACATGCGGAACACTTCTGACCCTGAAAACCTGTTGACGACTCGACAACACCTTTGACCGCTTCGTCCAGATCCGCGGTCTCATCAATAATAACGGCGTTCTTGCCGCCCAGCTCGGCGATGATTCGCTTAATGCTCTTTTGACCTGAAATGGTTTGCCCTGCAGTTTGCACTATATTGAGTCCGACCTCTTTTGACCCCGTGAAGGCGACAATGTCAATGTTCGGATTAGAAATTAAGTGCTTGCCTATTTCGGATCCGGGTCCGGGTACGAACTGAAGTACTCCATCGGGCAGCCCGACCGACTTAAACAGCTCAAACAAAGTATATCCGGTGACGGCTGCAACGCCCGCGGGTTTGAAAAGCACGCAGTTGCCCGTAACGAGAGCCGCGGCCGTCATACCCATTGGAATCGCCAGGGGAAAGTTCCAAGGCGAAATGACTAGAGCCGTTCCCCTTGGTTCGTAGACGTAGCGGTTCATTTCTCCAGGGTAGTCTTCAAGAGGCTTTCCGGAATCGAGCAGTTGGGCTTGAGCACCGTAATATTCAAGGTAGTCTATTGCTTCGGCAACATCGCCCGTTGCGTCGGCCCATGTTTTTCCAACTTCAAGAATTTCAAGGGCCGCAACGTCGAACTTTCTTTCACGGAGTAATCGTGCCGCTTTGTAGAGATAATCGGCCCTTTGTGAAAAGGTCAGCGAACGCCAGGACGGGAATGCCTCTGAAGCTGCCGTAACGGCCTCATTCAGGAGTGTAGTGTTTACGGAACAGACCCGGCCAATAATTTCTTCGGGACAGGCTGGATTCACTGAGTCGATCATGGCTGAAGTGTGTATTTCTCGCCCTGCAATGTAGACCGGATAAACACGTCCGAGGTTTTCACGCACCCGTTTTAACGCTGAAAACATGGCTTCACGGTTTTCCGGAAAAGAAAAGTCCGTTGAGGGCTCATTGATGAAGGATCTCGGTGAGGTTGAAGCAATCTCGGAGGAGGTTTGATCATCACCTTCCAGCGGCATGAACGTTTTTCGCAAGTAAGAGCCCTGAAATGTGTTTTCGAGTAGTCTTCGTATTAGGTATGCCATTCCGGGAATGAGTTCGCCTACAGGGGTGTACGCACGAACTCTGTAACCCATTGATACGAGAGCATCCCTGATGGGTTCAGCCATCCCGTAGATCATCTGAAATTCAAAGCCGTTCTTTGGTATTCCCAGTTTTTCGGCCAGAGCGGCCGTGCAGCTAATCGTTTCAGTGTTGTGGCCAGCCACGGCGGGGCGAATCACGTCCGGATTCTTGAATACCATTTCAAGGAGCGATTCGTAACTCCGGTCCGTTCGGTCTTTGTGCATCAAAACAGGAATTTCACGACCGAGTCGTGGATTAATTACCGTCTCATAGTCCCAATAGGCTCCCTTAACCAGCCTAACGAAAATTCTTCGGTTCCGGTTTTTAAGCCAGTTAATAAGGGATTCTAGATCTTCTTTTGAAGTGTTCAGATAGGTCTGCATTACTATGCCGGCCCACTTGTAATCCGGAAAAAGGGCCAGAAGTCGCTTGAATATCTCAATGGTGAGATCCTTGAAGTAAAACTGCTCCATATCCAGCGTTATGGAAATCCCATGTGCTTGAGCGGATTCAAAGATCGGAATGAGCTTTTCGCAGGTATGACTTATAGATCCTTCCCAATCCATTGGATCCAGGTGGGGATTGAATGATGAAACCTTGAGGGAAATATCCAGTTTTGGAATTTCACCGGAATTATCGGAATCAAGAATATCATCTTGTGGAAATTCGCCGACTCGATTGGCCATAAAGTTGATGAGATCGAGATACTTTTGCTGAAAATCATCAGCTTCCGTGTAACTGAGCACTTCTTCGCCGACGATATCAAGACTCAGTGCCAGACGTTTTTCCCGGATTTGTTGCATCGTTCTGAAGGCTTCTTCAAAGTCGTGACCGGCTATAAACTGCTTTGCTAAAAGTCTTGGAATGGATCTTATGATTCGAGCGGACGTATTATGATCAATTTCATTCCGCAAAATCTTATTCATCCAGTCGGCGAGTTTCCCGCCGGCACCCTGAAAAGGAGACGCATATTCGGCGAACAATTTGAGGAGGAGTTCATCATCGTTGATCACGGGAAGAACATCGATGAATCTGAAGAGATTGTATTTAAAAGCCGAATCCGATACCGCCCAATGGATTAATTGTCCTTTCCATCTCCTTACGTCGAAGAGCACGGGTCTTCTATCACCAATTCGTGAACGGATTTCATGCAAGTATTTGTCTCTGCCGTTCATTTCCGTTTTGGACATCGTATTCTCCGGGATTAAAGTAATTGTCCGGTAACCAGAATACCATAACGACCGCTGATTAGCCTCTAGGGTGAAACTTCGTATGCAATTCCTTCAGGCGATGTTTAGCAACATGGGTGTAAATTTCGGTTGTGGAAATATCGGAATGGCCAAGCATGACTTGAACCCAGCGTAAATCAGCATCATTTTGCACGAGATGAGTGGCAAAGGAGTGTCTGAGTGTATGCGGTGAAATTTCCTTGTTGATGCCTGCCGCCAGCGCAGTTTTCTTTATAATTTTCCAGAAAGACTGTCTCGTCATGGGGAGTCCGCGACGTGTGACGAACAAGAACTCACTCCGAGCAAGTCCGAGAAGCAGAGGCCTTGTGAGTTCCAGATATCGATTCAGTGATTGTGAAGCAGGTATTCCTATGGGCACGACACGTTCTTTCGATCCTTTTCCCATGACTATTACACAGCCTATTTCGAGATCGATTCGGTGTGTTTCCAGATTAATGAGTTCACTTACACGCAATCCTGTCGCATAGAGTAGCTCAAGCATAGTTTGATCGCGGCGGCCTTCAGCAGTGGTCAGGTCGGGAGCAGCTAGGAGTTTCTCGATTTCATCGATGTCGAGGTATCGTGGAATTTTGCGAGGCGGCCTGGGTGCATCAATATTTTGAGTATGATCGGATTCAATTATTCCCTGTTCCAGTAGATACTTGAAAAATGATCGCAAAGCTGAAATCTTGCGTGCTCGGCTTCGAGCCGACAGATTCTTCTTGTCGAGAAAGCTCAGAAACGAGAAGAGATGTTCTCTATCAATCTGCTTGAACGATTCGATATTCCTGGTTTCCAGGCTCTTGCCGAAATCCTGTAAATCAGCTCTGTAAGCTTCTATCGTCAATTCGGCCAATCCGCGCTCCACGATAAGGTAATCAAGGAAACTCGTTACCACAATGTCATATTCGAGCTGTTTATTCAGGCTCAGAAGCTTATTACTCCCTCGATTTTAGAAAAATGTTCATTCTCCATTGTTGCCAGGTGATTTTGCAGAGCACTCTTGACATCATCTAAGATCTCAAAATCTACTATTTTCTCAAAATCGGCATCCTTGACATAGAAGACGTCCAGAGCCTGGTCAACCTCAGTGGTAATTTTGGTCAACACAATGTTGAGACCTATGTCGAACAATTTGCGGGTAATATCATAGAGCAGTCCGGGTCTGTCATGAGCATACACTTCGATGATTGTAGCCTGATCGGAAGCGGCATTATCGATCTCGACCTTTACGGGAAATCTGGGTTTGAAGGTGCCGGAATAGGGTCGCTTCATCCTCCTTTTCGCCACCAGTTCATCAATATCCAAAGAGCCTGCCATGACTTTGCTGAAATCGCTCTTGAAGTGCTCCCATCTTTCGGGATCATCCAGAGGCCCTTCGGGTATATCATTCACATGTAATGTTGCCACCGCGATATCTCCAATGGAGTGACTCCAGGCACTCAGAATGTTTATCCTGTTTGCGGACAAAGTGCCGGCTATTCGGTAGAACAATCCCTGTCGATCTTTAACTATCAATGTTATCGAGCTGTATCCGGGCCGTTTGTGATCTATTTTTCTGGCGATCACGTCTTGCAGTTCCAAAGCCGTTCTTTGCTCTTTGTCCATGAATATCCGGAGATCGTTGTAATGCTCTGAAATGACCCCGGGGTAAAAATCCAGGAAGTATCTGGACGGGGCACTTGCGAGGTAGTCTTCCAAATACGAATCCCGGAAGGCTGGTTGAACTTTTTCACGAACAACGATCTTTATTTCCCGAATCCACTCCAAAAGGTCCTCTCCAGCCGGGCCGCCGTCCTCGATTACATCTACCGTGCGATAATAGAGTTCCTCCAGAAGCATTTTTCGCCAGGAGTTGATTGCCGTCGGTCCTACTGCCATCAGGTCTGCATGGGTAAGCAAGGTTAGAAGGTCAAGCTTGCGTCTGCTCATCACATTTTCAGCAAAGCGGTTTATAAGTGCTTCGTCATGCAGATCTTTCTTAAATGCTAAATGAGTCATTGCGAGATGATTACGAATGAGCCAACAGACTTCATGGATACTCTCCTCTTCGACTCCGAGCCTCTGGAGAACCGGCCGTGCGATCTGTTCACCCCTTGCTTCATGGCCCGGCCCCCTGCCCTTGGCAATGTCGTGAAATAAGCCGGCAAGGAACAAGACTTCGGGTCTATCGAGTCTTGAAAAGATGGTGTTGAGCATCTTGTTTTCGCTCGATTCATCCTGTCTTGCAAAGGCATCCATATTTTCCAGTACGGCCATTGTATGGAGATCTACGGTATATTGGTGGTAGATGTCGTGCTGAGGCATGAATCGGACCCAGGAAAACTCCGGAATGAAAATCTCGAGGAAACCGATTTTCATCATGGCATTGAGAGCCTTGGCAATGTATCCTTTCGTCTTAAACAGTTCCAGAAAGTGCCTGTTGAGGTCTTCATCTTTGGTGGGTTCACCGACGGGGGACTGAAGTCTCCGGCGAATGTAGTCGACCATTCTGATATCGAAATCGGTGCCTGTTTCCGCAATTAAGCGGAAAGCGGAAATAATCTCTTGGAGATCATTTCCGAAGTTTTCCGGATGAAAGTGGAAAATTCCGCCTGCTCCGATGTAGAAAGATTCGTTTAATTTGAGTATCTTCGTTTCGGATGCCAGCTTGGGCTGCATCGACAATCTCGCCTTGGCCAGGACTCTGCGGCCGAAGAAATCCATTGTGGCCGCATGCCTGTAATATTCCCGCATGAAAACTTCTACACCCCTGCGGCCCGGAGAGTCTTCGAACCCCATCTGTTTTGCCAACATTATCTGAGCATCGAATTTGAGTCGATCGTCCCGCCTTCCCTGTATAAAATGGAGACGAGTTCTCACTTCAGCTAAAAACTGCATTCCGGCGTGAACTTCTTCCACGGACTTAGCGCCGCATACATTCGCATATGGAAGATCATCGAGGGAGTTGCAACCAAAGATGCTGCGGACCAGCCATGTAATCAATTGTATGTATCTTAAGGAACCGGGGCCTTCTTTGAGGTGAGGTTCAAGAAGGTATATCGTGTGGCCGAACTTTTCGTAGGATTTTCGGATTTCGGCTTCAATTCGTGAGTATATTTCCAGAGGTTCGGTTTCCGAGATCATCTGCTGCCGGGTTATGAGAAGATCTCGGACAATGTCCGGATTACCCCATACCAACCTCACGTCCATAAGAGACGTTAATACCGCCAGGTCGTTTTCGGCTTCCTGTCGGCATTCGTCCACTGTACGAACGGAATGGCCGAGTTCCACCTTCGCATCCCAGAGCAGGTAAAGTATGCTTCGGATGCCTCTGTATATTCCTTCGGGAGCATCTTCAGGTCTCAAGAACAGCAGGTCTATGTCGGAATAAGGAGACATTTCTTTTCTGCCGTAGCCGCCGAGACCCACAACGGCTATTTTGTCCGACCAGTAGCCTAGGAAATGATCCGCTACTTGCTGCATCAACTCATCGTAAACTTGATGCATTCCAAAGTTCTTGGGATCGTCGCGACCTGCGCTCCGAAAATCCGCAATACCGTCTTTGATTCTCGTGATTTGGAGAGCACGGTCCTGATCGGCGAAAATGTATCTCATGCAAAGCTTCCTTTAATTTGGGCTTCACGGCGTGGTATGATTCGGGAGAATCTAAGGGCGCTCTTGTTAAATGGAAAAATCATGTGATTACATCCTGATCAGAGAAGCTACTCTATTAGTTCGCGTACCGAAAGGCGAGAGAAAGACAACTCCTGATGTTGTTCCGGAATTTTTCGATGTACGCACGGGTGTTCAGCTTAAACAAATCTACCCTGCGTTGCAATCTCAGGAACTTGAAAAAGGGCGAGTGTTATCGGAGGACCATGCAGCTTTGATCATACGCGCCGAAGTTTCGGGAACGGCGGATTCGGAGACGGCCAAAGTGGTCACAATACTTGAGCTGAAACAGAGAAAGCTTGATACGATTGTGGCCGATTCCGTTCTTGAACAGCTCCGGAATATCAAGAATGTTCTTCAGGATTTTCTGGATCTTGCGGACAAAGTTCCCAAAGAAGAGCGGTTCTGGTTGGCTCAGCAGGTGCTCGCGTTTACACGGAAATTCACTGGACGCGAGTTGGCGGAATTGGAAGAAATAATTGATTGGTTCAAAACGAAACCTCGGAAGTAAAAACGGGTAGTTTATGAAGCGTTTTGTATTGTTTCTCATTCTATGCGGTTTATTCAATCCGGCGCTGCCCTGTTCCGGGAAAGAGTCCACGGAAAAACTGTACGACACGGCAGTGGAACATTATAAAAATGGAAATTACGACGAAGCGATACAGTTGTACACGAAGGTAGCGGACCTTCTCGGTTCCGACAAAAAAAACGTTTGCGTTGTCCTATTTAGTCGAGCGAGAGCTTTCTATGGGAAAGGCGATTTCAAGAGTGCGTTCAAGGATGTAAGTTCAGTGATGAACGAATGCGGCGAAGATGGAGAGACACAGGCAAGGTGTCTCAATCTGAAAGGCATGATCCGCAGAAAACAAGGCAATGAACGTTCCGCAATTGAGCAATTCACGGAATCAATTAAGATTCGGCACTCGGATGAAAAACTCCGGGCGGCTTCTTTTACCCAGAGAGGCATTAGTTTTCTCAATCTTAGCGAAATGAATCGGGCAGCCAGCGATTTTACTAAGGCGATAGATTTGGATCCAATGTCGGCGTTAGCCTATGCCGGGAGATCCCTCAGTTATTTAAGATCCGACAAGATGGAATCAGCGGCACTGGATCGAATACAGGCGCTTAAGTTGGCCGGCGAAGACAATAAAGATGAGATAGTCCGATTGTTGAAGGAACTTGATACCCCGTCCAACGGCGCATGCTCAGTGACGGTTCCCATTAGTGATGCCGGGCACGTGTTTGTACAAGTCCGGTTCGGGAAACAAGGTAAGCCTCATCGTTTTTTGTTGGACACGGGGGCTACGGTATCCTTAATAGACAAGAATCTTCTCAATGAAATCCGCTACAACGGTAATCTCAGGGATGCCGGAAAGAGCATCGTGCGTATTGCAGACGGGTCTCAGCACCAGGTCAGCAGGTATGTCGTGAAAAATGCGTATGTGTACGATATTCCTCTGGGAGAAATCGAACTGCAGGTATTCGATAAACCAAATGCGGCAACAATAAATCTGCTTGGAGTAAAGAGCTTAAAGAAAATTACTCTTTCTCTGGACCATTCAGCGGGAAAGGCTGAAATCAAATGCAAGAAAGAGTGATGAAGGTGAACAAAGATGTCTGAAGACAAACCCAAAAAAGGACTTTTTAGTCGCTGGTTCGGTAGAGATAAATCCAAAGAGGAAGAACAGTCGGAACCCGTAAAGGTCGAAGAAGAAGTTGATCGGGTAATTGAACCGGAACCCGTCAGAGAACCGGAACCTGAACCGGAGCCGGACTTTGGAGCGGAACCCGAAGAGGAGCATATTTCTGAAGAGGAAGAAAAGAAAGAGTCATTATTCAAGCTGAAATCCGGGCTGCTCAAGACCCGTAAAGGCTTTCTCGGGAGCTTAGACGAAGTTTTACTCGGAAAGAAACAGCTCGACGATCAGGTGGTGGTAAGGCTTGAGGAGGTTTTGGTAAAAGCCGATATAGGTGTGAAGACCGCTTACGAACTGCTGGACAGTGTAACGGACCGTGTTCGACGCAAGGAGCTGGATGATCCAAGGGCCGTGATTGAACATTTAAAGAATCTCGTTCGTGAAATGCTCCTTGAAGTAGAAGCTCCCATTAGGGTTGGATATAGCTATGAACCTTTCGTGGTAATGGTCATAGGGGTGAACGGATCGGGAAAAACGACCACCATTGCCAAGATTGCCGCACGGCATGCAGCGGCAGGTAGAAAGGTGATGATGGTTGCGGGCGATACGTTCAGGGCAGCGGCAGTGGAACAACTCCAAATTTGGGCTGATCGAGTGGGTTGCACGATAATCAAAGGTAAAGACAAGGCGGATCCATCATCGGTGGTGTTCGAGGCAATGGATCGGGCGGTGAAAGAGGATTATGAACTTGTGCTCGTGGACACGGCAGGAAGGCTCCACACGAGAGTGCCTCTTATGGAAGAATTGAAGAAGGTCAAAAGGACCATGGCGAAGAAGCTTCAATCTGCCCCTCAAGAAACATTGCTTGTTATCGACTCGTCTATGGGACAAAACGCCATATTGCAGGCAAGGACGTTTAATGAGGCCATTCCAATAACCGGTATGGCTTTGACGAAACTTGACGGAACCGCCAAGGGCGGAGTCATCATTGGTATGTCCAATGAATTAAAGATCCCGGTGCGATACATAGGAGTCGGCGAAAAAATGGATGATTTGCGGGAATTTGATGCCAGAGAGTTCGCTGAAGCTCTATTCTCGGATATTGATCACTCGGAAGAATCCTGATTGGAGGACTCATGTTGGAGACGATTACCGTAAAATCTTCGTCAAGATGCCAATTCATAGACGTGACCGGCAAAGTAGCCGAGGTGGTTTCCAGGACCGGTATAAAGGACGGCATTGTCACCGTTTACGTTTCACATACAACCGCGGGGGTGACAATAAATGAGTCCGCAGACCCGGCAGTGGTGGACGACATTTTAGCGAGATTGGCTCAGTTGGTACCCTACAGCGCACATTACAAACATTCCGAAGGAAACTCCGATGCTCACATAAAGTCCTCTATGATGGGCAGTTCGGTACAGGTGATAATTGCGGGTGGATCTTTACAACTTGGTACTTGGCAGGGCATTTTCTTCTGCGAATTTGACGGACCGAGACCAAGGAAGATTCTTGTGAAAGTAATTCCGGGATGACACGCGGGCAAGCTGAATCATTACCACAGGAATCAACTATCGTTCAGATATTCACGGACGGTGCTTGCAGAGGCAACCCGGGTCCCGGCGGTTGGGCCGCTCTTCTGAAATATCGCGGTAAAACGAAGACAATCAGCGGTGGTGAATCTCATACTACCAACAATCGTATGGAATTGATGGCTGCCATTCGGGCTTTGGAATCGCTGAAGAGATCATGCAATGTCCAGATAACTACGGACTCGCTCTATTTAATGAAGGGTATAACCGAGTGGCTTCCGAAGTGGAAAAAAAAGAACTGGCGAACCGCATCCAATTCGCCCGTCAAGAATGTTGAATTATGGCAGCGATTGGAGGCTGCTTCGCACAAGCATACAATTGAATGGTGTTGGACTCGCGGCCATGACGGCCACGAGGAAAATGAATTGGTCGATAAGCTTGCCGGATCGGAAATTGACAAGATTTTGAAGCATTATTAAAAGAGCAACGATGTTTCTACAAAAAAGCCGCTCCTATTGGAATCGATCGTATCGAACTGCCGTTTGAACTTAGTGTGCCAATACCGATATCCGCCGTTTACCGTCCATGTCCACCATCTGTTTATGGGAACATCTACAGCGGCTGATGTTTCCCAATCCCAGGTTTCGTAATTCTCGTAGTTCCACCAGTTCACTCGTGCGGATATATTCGGTCGAATGGAGATGTCGTTCAGAATAGGATAAAAGCTCCCGTGTAAGCCGATAAGCGGTGTAGTTTTGGTTTCGCTTTCGTGATAGTTGTAGAGGTTGCCTCCAACCAAAACGTCACGAACATCCGTATCGAAGGTTGTGGTATTCACATCCACATTCGCACCGAAGAGGATCTGCGGGGTCATGAAGAAATCGAGATCGTAGCCGGCTCTGAAATTGCTTATTTTTTGAAATGAGTCATTCCGCGAATCATAAGTGGTAAGCGGTTCAAATCTAAATCTCAAGACGTGAATATTGGAGAAACGAATATAGGTGAAGAAATCCCAGGCGATCTTTTCTTTCTTTATCCCTACATTATCGTTGAGATCCAGTTTGACCCGATTCGGCTGGAGAAGACTCCCTTCAAGCACCGAAAACCACATTCTGGCTCCCGAGTTTATTCTGATGTACGATGGGACTTCCCAAGCATAAACGTTTCCCAACAATAAAAAACACATTACGGTTAGCCAAGAAGTAATGAAGAATTTTTTCATTTTGCGACCGCCCCCGGCCCAGGCCGGTTTGGTTACTTTAATAAATCGAGGCAAGCTATATATTCTATTGAGCTTTTTGTCAAGGAAATTTGGCGGACCACCGGTTCAGCCGATAACGGAGGTGAGCAAGCCTAAAAGTGGATTTGGAAATATGCCGAGGAATACAAGAAGAAAGGCGAGTAGTGACAAAACGATAAATGCCTGTGTGTGGTAACCGGTTTGCTTCAATTCGGAAACGTCGGATGTACTTGAATACATGTACACGATTATTCTTAAATAATAATAGAGGCCGATTGCACTGTTTATGACGAGCATTACGAGAAGCGACCAAAGGACGGATTCCATGCCTGCCATAATGACGAAGAATTTTCCAAGGAATCCGGCCGTCAGAGGAATACCCGCCAAAGACAGCATTGAAGCGGATAAGAGTGCTGCCTGGAGAGGATGTCTCCACGCCAAACCCCGGTAATCTTCTATCTCTTCAAAATCTCCTTCCCTTGAACTGAACACTGATATGACGCCGAATGCGGCGAGGTTCGTAATAAAATACGCAGTAAGATAGAAGGCGACGGCAGTAAATGCGTGCTTTCCACCTGCAACGAATGCGATTATCAGATACCCCATGTGGGCTATGGAAGAATAAGCAAGTATTCGCTTCACGTTATTCTGGTAAAGTGCAAGAAGATTTCCCACGAACATCGATGCTGCGGATATGAGAGAGAACAAGAAAATTATCGGAAATGAGTGCGTTGTTTCGATATAGCCGAAGTATCGGAACATCAGAGCAAAGACGGCACCTTTGGAGATAGTTGATATAAAACCGGTGACCGGAGCAGGAGCACCCTGATACACATCCGGAGTCCACATGTGGAACGGCACGACCGCCAGTTTAAACCCTATGCCCAGGGTAATCATGGCTAAACCGGTCATTCCCAGTGGGTTGGAAGCTACATCAAGTTTAAGAAACTGGGCCGGAAATTCCAGAGATCCGCTCACCGTATATACGAGGGCCATTCCGAAAAGAAGAAAGGCATCGCTCGCAGCTGCAAGTATGAGATACTTGTACCCGGCTTCTATACTCTGCAATCTATCCCGGGTGTACGCAATGAGTGCGTAAAGAGCGACATTCAATATTTCCAACCCGATGAAGAATGTCGCAAAATGCGAAGAACAGACCAGGACGGAAGCTCCAAGCGCTGCAAGCACCAGAAGAACGTAATATTCTTCTTTGATTTGTCTGCAATTTTCGAGATAGCCGTACGAAATGAGAGATGTTGCAATAGTTCCCAATATGATCAAACCAATGAAGAAGAGCCCGTATTTATCTATGAAGATAAGAGATGTTACGGATACACCTTGGCCCGGTCCTATATTCAGTAGGGAAAAAAAAGCCGCCGCCAATCCCACCAGCGTAATGATCTGAATTGCCGCATGATTTCGCCTCACTGCAATTGCCGAAATCTGCACAATGGATGTTGCGGCAAGCAGCACGATCGGCAAAATGTAAATTATGTCACGAGCGGTCATTCAGTTAATTCCGTATTGTGATTTTTCGTTGCAGCGAGGACGTGTTTTGCACGTCCGTTCAGGTCCGCCGCATTGTGCCCTGCTTGATTCATTTCCTTACGTATCGTCTGAATGCCGGGCGAAGCGGTATTGATCACGGGTTGTGGATGCAGTCCGAGCCAGATTATTACGATTGCCATTGAAGCCAAGATGGAAAACTCACGGCCCGTCAGATCCCGTATCTGAATATCTTCCTGCTTTTCGCCGAAGAAAATCCTGTAAACAAACAGCAATGAATAAATTGCCGAGAATATCAGGCCCAAAGCAGCCGGTGCCGCTATGTCGGGCCGAATTTTGTATGCTCCCGCCAATACAAGGAATTCTCCGTCGAAATTGCCCATTCCCGGCAGTCCCAAGGATGCAAGTGCAAAAATGAGTGCGATGCCGCTCATGAAGGGAACGACGGACCATAGGCCTCCCATTTCGTTCATGTCCCTGGTGTGGATTCGCTCCTGGAGCATTCCCACAATCATGAAAAGAGCACCTGTAGATATCCCGTGGCTTATCATCTGAAAGACCGCCCCTTGCATGGCCATTTCAGTTGCAGCAAATATTCCCAGGAGAACGAATCCAAGGTGACTGATGCTGCTGTATGCTACGAGTCTTTTGGCATCGCTTTGGGCAAGAGCCATTAAAGCACCGTAGATTATGCCGATGACTCCGAGAATCATTGCATATGGAGCTATGTCCATTGAAGCCCCTGGAAAGAGCGGCTGAACGAATCGTAGAAAGCCGTATCCTCCTGTTTTTAATAGAAGTCCGGCAAGGAGAACGCTTCCTGCGGTCGGGGCTTCCGTGTGAGCGTCAGGCAGCCATGTATGGACAAAAACCATGGGAAGTTTCACGGCAAAAGCTACAAAAAAGCCCAACATGAGCCACCAAGCAGTAATCGGGTCCATTACCGTGCCGAGCAACTGAAAGTAATCAAAGGTGTATGTGCCGGAGGCTCTACCGTGAATAAAGTAGAGCCCCAAAATTGAGACCAGCATGAACAGGCCGCCGAGCTGAGTGAAGATGAAGAACTTGATGCCGGCATAAATGCGGTTTTCATGGCCCCACATCATAATGAGAAAGTACATGGGAACCAGCATCAATTCCCAGAAAAAGTAAAAAAGGATTAGGTCTATGGCCAAGAATACGCCGATTACGCCGCTCAGTACGGCACACAGGTTGAAATGGAAAAAGCCGACGGACGTTGTAATTTCGCGCCAGGACACCATTATTGCAGCAATTCCCAAGAACATGGTCAGAACAATCATAAGGAGGCTTATGCCGTCCATGGCCAAATGAAAGGAGATGCCGAATTGGGGAATCCAATCGTGCTGAAAATTGAGAAGCCATGAAGATTGAGAAAGTTTTCCAGGCCAAAACGAGTACCAAAGGTAAATGGAAATCAGGAAATTGAGGGAAACGCCGCAAAGAGATATCCAGCGGGCAGCATCTCGGCTTTTGGAAGCTGCAAACCATGCAATGATTCCCGCTAAGAGCGGAATTATGATTACAAACACCAAAATCATAGCAGCACCAAAATTGCCGTTGTAACTACAGCACCTGCGATGAGACTCGCTGCGTAAAGCCGGACTCTGCCTTGTTGGGTGGCCGAAAGAAATCTAAACAATTCTTCACAGAGGTAAACCGGGGCATGTAGGAGGAGATCAATAACATCATTGCGATTGCTGCGGGAGATCCACAGCACGGGTTGAACCAATAACCTGTCGTAAACGAAATCAAAGCCCCACCCTGAAAACCATAATCGGTGAATTGAACCGAATAGTGGGTTGGCGGCGAGTCGGTCGGGTATGGTTCTCTTTTTCAAATACAGCCAATATGCGACAAGAATGCCCAAAACGGTCAAACAGGCGGCTATAATCATCGAGGTTACTTCAAGCGAGTATCCGGACGGGCCTACTTGGGTTTTTGGGAGAGCGTATTCTATGAAATTTGAAAATAGCTGAATGTTGCCGAACGAATGAGGCAATTCGATGAAGCCGAAGATGATCGATAAAATGCCCAAAACGGCAAGAGGAATTCGGATAAACGCTCCGGGCTGGTGTGCGTCTTGGATTGTTTCATCCCCGTAGAACACGAGAAAAACCATTCTGAAGGAATAAAGAGCCGTAATGAAAGCTCCTACTATTCCGCATAGCCAAAACCAAAAACCACCGGAAGCGGAAGACCACGCGTAAAAAAGGATCAAGTCCTTGCTGTAGAATCCGTCGGTGACGAGCGGCACCGACGCGAGGGACGCACTGCCCAGGAGAAATACCAGAAATACAAAAGGGATTTGTTTCCTCAGACCACTCATTTTGAACATGTTTTGTTCATGATGCGCCGCCTGAATGATTGCACCGGCAGAAAGAAACAATAAAGCTTTGAAAAAGGCGTGGTTCACGAAATGGAACAGCGCTGCCGACCAGGCACCTACACCGAGAGCAAGAAACATATAACCGACCTGACTTATTGTTGAATAAGCCAGAGCACGTTTTATATCCGACTGGGCCAAAGCGCTGAAAGCCGCTAATAACAACGTGAGTGCTCCAATTATTGCGATTGCGGTTTGCACTTGGGGCGCTGTTGTAAAGAGTACGTTTGTCCGGGCGATAAGGTACACACCTGCAGTGACCATTGTCGCAGCATGTATGAGAGCGCTAACCGGCGTAGGGCCGGCCATTGCATCCGGCAGCCATGTCTGAAGAGGCAGTTGAGCCGACTTGCCCAACGCTCCACCGAGAACAAGAGCTGCGGCCAAAACGGCCATTGCGGATCCCACCGGCCACGTGGAAGGCACCTGAGCGAGCAATTCTCTGATCTGGAGGGTTCCGAATTGATTGAAAAGGAGAAAAAGCCCGATTGCAAAAGCAGTGTCGCCGATTCGTGTGATGATGAAGGCCTTCATAGCCGCCCGGGCATTTGCCGGATCTCTGTACCAGAAGCCGATAAGCAGATAACTACAGAGCCCTACACCTTCCCAGCCGAGATAAAGTAGAAGCAGGTTGTCCGCAAGTACCAGAATCAGCATTGCCGCCATAAACAGGTTCATGTACGCAAAAAAGCGAGCATAACCCTCATCATCGATCATGTATTCGACTGAAAAGAGATGTATAAGGAATCCCACAAAGGTTATGACAAGGACCATTACCAATGATAGGGGATCGAGAAACAGGCCGATGTTCGGGTTGAAGGCAGCCAAATCCATCCAGGTATAGAGGACCTGTTGAAACATGTAGTTCGGGGGTGGTGAGGTGACGAACGAATAACCGATTAAGATTGCCACAATCGCTGAGAGACCAACGGAGCCTGCCCCCACTGCGGCAACGGAGCCTCGCGGCAAATATTGTCCGGCAAGGAGCAGAATAATGCATCCAATGAGGGGGAGCGCAGGTATAAGCCAAAGGGTCTCCAGCATGGTTCAACCCTTCATCGTTTGAGCTGAATCGGCATTCAGGTTTTTGAAAACTCGATAAAAATTAAGCAATAAGGCCAGCCCTACAGCCACTTCTGCGGCGGCCATGGTCAATATAAAGATGAACATTACCTGGCCGTCCGGTTGATTCCAGCGAGCACCCGCCGTGATGAATGCGAGGCCGGATGCATTGAGCATTATTTCCACGGAAATGAGCATGAAAATTACATTTCTTCTCACAAGAAGGCCGATAGTGCCTATCGCAAACAAAAAACCTGATAATATTAGGGCATGATCTACAGGAACAGGTCCCATTATGTGGCATCCTCATTTAGATCAAGTTTCCTGCCCAAGTGCAATGCTCCGATTATCCCCGCCAAAAGGAGCATTGAAGCCAGCTCCACGGCCAAAACATAGGGACCGAACAACGCAATTCCCACGGGTTTTGGTCCAATCTCATTTTGGACTAAAGCGTTTTCAGGGCTGAAGATTATTGCAAAAACGATCTGCACCAAGAGAACGAGCACGATGATGGAAGGCCCTATCCAGAATCTCAGCGTTGCTATGCCTTGCTCATATCCTCGATTTTCCAGTCCGGGATTCGTCAGCATTATGATGAAGATGAACAGAACCATTATCGCTCCGGCGTAAATAATTACTTCCAGAGCGGCGGCAAAAGGAGCACCTAATGAAAGAAAGACCATTGCAGACGAAAACAGCGATACGATGAAGTACAATAATCCATGGACCGGATTCATCCTGGATATCGCCAAAACTGATGAAATTACGGCGAGAGCGCCTGATATGTAGAAAAGCCAACTCATGAAACATGACCTTTATGGCAGAAGACTTCGTACATTTACGGGCTCCTCTTCATTTTCGGCTTCTCCTTTGTCCTTACCGCCTACGGCTAAGCCTGCAACCTTGTAAAAATCATAATCGTGGTACTTTCCCGGACCGTTTATGAGCAGATGCTCTTTTTCGTATACGAGAGACTGACGCTCGTATTCCGACATCTCGAAATCCGGCGTGAGCTGTATTGCATAGGTCGGACAGGCCTCCTCGCAGAATCCGCAGAAAATGCACCTTGAAAAATTTATACGGAAAAATGCAGGGTATCGTCTACCTGTCTCATCCTGGGTAGCCTGAAGAGCAATACAATCAACGGGACAAACGGTGGAACAGAGATAGCAAGCCACACAACGCTCTTTTCCCTCGGAATCACGAGTCAGAACTATTCGGCCTCGCCATCGAGGTGGAATTGCAGGCTTTTCCTCCGGGTATTGGATCGTCACCGGTTTGGAAAAGAGATGCAAAAAAGTCTTTGCGATTACTCGCAACAAATTGAACATTGTTCCGTCAATTCCCCTTCAGCAGGACAATACCGCCCGTAGCGAGCACATTCAAAAGCGACAACGGCAGCATGATCTTCCAACCAAACGCGAGCAGTTGATCGTAGCGGGGTCTCGGAAGGGCAGCACGTATGAGAATAAATGTGCCGATGAAAAAAAATGTCTTCAGGAAAAACCACACGATCCCCGGGAGAATTGGACCAAGCCATCCACCGAAAAACAAAGTGGTCATTAAAGCTGAAACAAGCACAATGCCGAGGTATTCACCGACAAAAAACATGCCGAACTTCATGCCCGAATACTCAGTATGAAATCCCGCTACAAGCTCGTTTTCGGCTTCAGGCAAGTCAAAAGGCATTCGCCTTGTTTCGGCCAGTCCGGCAATAAAAAAAAGAATAAATCCCAGAAACTGCGGGACCACGAACCACATATTCTTCTGAGCTTCCACTATGACTCGAAGATCGAATGATTCTGCAAGGATGACAACTCCCATTAGAGAGAGCCCCATATAAACTTCGTAGCTGAGCATCTGCGCTGTAGCTCGAACGGCTCCGAATAGAGAATATTTGCTTTCCGATGCCCATCCCCCTAAGGCGATGCTGTACACGCCGAGGGAAGACATAGCAAGAATGAACAATAGTCCAATGTTGAAGCCCACAATCTCGATCCCCGGAGCAATCGGGATGACCGCGAAGGAAAGCAGCACGGTGGCCATTATGATGGCCGGTGCAATGACGAAGACCACCTTATCTGCGAAAGGAGGAATCCAGTCTTCCTTCGTAAAAATTTTTATCATATCGGCAACCACTTGAAGCGACCCGAAGGGCCCGACTCTATTTGGTCCCGATCTGTCCTGAAAAAACCCCAAAAGCCTGCGTTCGACCCAGATTAGGGCGGCGGCCAGCAGCACCATGACAAGCATGATAGCCACTATCATTATGATTTTTAATACTGCTTCATGCATCAGCTATCGCCGGAAATTTTTTGAATAGCGCAAAAACAAGGAAGATCAAAAAATGGAGTTGCCGGTAATCCCATCGGAAGCCCGCACACACCTGAAGGTATCTCTTCCCGCACTTTGGCGGTTAATTCAAATATTTGATCGGAAATGAGAACACGGATGCGGTCCTGATCCTTGATTTCAAGCTTGTGAGCATCGACCCAGCTTACGGCGATGTAAGGCTGCGGAATGCGTTCTTTGATACTTTGGGAATTACCGCTCATTTCTTCGGAACCGAAGATCTCGTTTATCGGCAGAAGCAGTTGATCATCTTGTTTCGTATGCTGAATGACCTTAACGGGTTTGTATTCGGTATCGATTTGCCTCGAATCGGAAAAAACGCCGACCTTTTCACTCTCCCAAGTAAGAGTCCCGGCTACTTCGCTCTGAAATTTGTTGAGGGACTGAATGGAGTTCCATCGAGGTGCCCAAAATCTCGGTATCAAAGGAGCGGGCGGCTTTCCTTGGAAACCTTCCATCGAAAAGGAAAACGGAGTTTCGGGATCCTGAGCGGGCTTTGGTTCGTGAACGGTTCTATCCGCAATCATTGCGGTGCGACCGCTATATCTATGCGATTGCCTCGCTATCTTCATGCCGTGCACCCGGAAATCCTCGCTGCCGACTAATTTGGTCAGGGATTCACAATGTGGAATGGATAGAGAAATACGCTTTGTAATTTCATCCAGACTCGTCAATGCTTTTGCTTCAGGACGGCCCATTTGAACCATAATTTTTTGGATCCAATGCCTGCCGTCCAATACCTGATCAATCGGCGGGATCACCTGGAAGAAGCGCTGAGCTCTACCCTCATAATTGATCAGCGTTCCATCCGAATCAGCGAATGTGCCTCCAGGAAAACCAAACGATGCCTTTTCAATGGTTTTGGTTTTTGTATGGTCGATTGCTATTACGTTCTTCACGGAACGAAAGAGTTTATCCGCTTTTTCGGGCTCCATTCGTCTGTAGAGATCGTTTTCAAGGATGACCGCCGAATCGACTCCATCCTGTTCTATTCGTTCCGATGCGTGTTTGAGTGATTTTCCATTGAATAGCTGCAGGCCAATAGAATTGCATTCAGGCACGAATAGGGCTATTTGGGGATGTTTCCCTTGTGTATCCAGCGCGATTGCAATCTGTGCAGCAGCACGAAGGATGTCTTCATGGAGAAGACTTGTTCCGCAAATGATGAGAGGGTTTTCGGAATCCATCAAGTCGGCGGCTATTTGTCCCACCAGTTCGGATTCTTCATTTGAAAGACCTTGAACTTCAGGGGCTTTGGGATCAATTCTGTTGGCGACAGCGAAGCCCACTAAAGCTGTTTTTTCCGGAGACGACCTGAATGTGGCGGTTGCAATATCATCAATTCGAGTGGGGAACGGGTACGCAAGATACAGTGGTCCCTTATCTTCTTGAATTGATTGTCTCACTGCGGCATCGATGAACAGCGGAACTTTTAGTTGTCGTGCAATGTCCATCGGTTTATTTTTAACCGCCTGACGAAGGTAGAAAGCGGCCATAGGAGCAAAGTTGGATGGATCTTCTCCGAGGACGAAAATGGTATCGGATGTCCTTATGTCGCGAAGAGATGCTATTGATGCCGGCGTCTTTCTGAGTATATCGACGGCAAGAGATGTTACCGCATGTTCTTTTTCCGAGACTCCAGAGTAGAAATTGTCGGGGCCGACAAGTTCTCGGAGCATAAAATTGGATTCCAGCGAGGCACGTGGTGAACCGATGCCGATGGTATTTTTGGAATATTTGAGAATACCGGCAACCTGAACGAGTGCTTCCTCAGGAGAAATTGGTGTGCTCTCATTGGATTCGTTCTTGAAGCATGATCTTATGCGTTCATCATTGTTGACGAATTCATAGCCGAACCGGCCTCTATCACACAGGAAATACCAATTCACATCGAAATTGTATCGATTGCGAATTCTTCGCAGACTGCCGTAGCGTTCGCCGGGAATCGTATTGCAGCCGATGGAACAATGAACACAAACTGAAGGGGCGGTCTGTAAATCCCATTTTCGGGTATAGTGGCGGCCTAATGTTTTGTCCGTGAAGACTCCGGTGGGACAAATTTCCACAAGATTACCGGAGAACTCATTTTCGAGTGTTCCGTCCTTTGACCGACCGAAATACACACGATCATGCATGCCGAACACATGCAAGTCGCGGCCTCCCGCAAAATCTCGGTAAAAGCGGACACAACGGTAGCACTGAATACATCGATTATGTTCGTGATTGATAAACGGGCCAAGATTCTGGTTCCTGTAGGTACGTTTCTTAAAACGTGTCCGCCTGTGAACATGCCCGGTCATCAAAGTCATGTCCTGCAGATGACATTCGCCGCCTTCATCGCAGACAGGACAATCATGGGGATGGTTGAGCATAAGGAATTCGATAATAGAAGCCCGGAATTCCTTTACATCGGGATCATCAATCGAAATACGAATACCATCCAGGGCCTCGGTCATGCAGGACATCACAATGAAGCCCTTATTATCGTTTTCATCACGGAATTGCTTGACCGCACATTGTCGGCAGGCGCCGACGGATTGCATGGCAGGGTGCCAACAGAAGTATGGAATGTCGAATCCAAGCGATAGGCAAGCATGGAGAAGGCTCTGGCCGTCCGGGACTTCATAAGGAATATTGTCCACGTAAATCACAGCCATATCATCTCCACGGGCACTTTCCGTCGGTAATGTGCCGTTCAAAATCGTCACGGAAATACTTTAATGCACTTTGAAGCGGCTCCATTGCTCCAGGAGCAAGGGCGCAAAATGTCTTCCCGGGTCCCAACAAAAACGTGTTTCGTTCAAGAATCTCGAG
The DNA here is from genome assembly GCA_964613745.1 of uncultured Syntrophaceae bacterium. Classification (GTDB taxonomy): domain Bacteria; phylum Desulfobacterota; class Desulfomonilia; order Desulfomonilales; family Desulfomonilaceae; genus CAZTJA01. Next base: position 65,364 of record CAZTJA010000004.1, on the reverse strand, counting down.
GTCGCCGGGTTGCCCCTTCCCCTCTTCGAGATCCGCAAGAATCTTTTCAACCCAGGGAAGTCCTTCTCGGCATGGAGTGCACCAGCCGCACGATTCGTGTGCAAAAAACTTTTCAAGGTTGTGGACCATTCCTACGGGACAGGTTTTGTCATCAAGAATGATCATTGTTCCTGTGCCCAACCTGCTGCCGGCCTTCTGAATGGAATCGAAGTCCATTGGCAGGTCAAGATGCTTCTCTATAAGAAAATCGGTTGAGGCACCGCCGGGCATAAAACCCTTCAGGTCGTATCCGTCCAGCATTCCACCGGCATGTTCTTCGAGGAGCTCTCTTACGGTTACGCCCATCGGCAATTCCCAAGCTCCCGGTTTTTTCACTCGGCCGCTTACTCCGTATATTTTGGTACCGGCATCTTTACTACGGCTGATGCTCTTGTACCATTCCGGTCCGTTCTTAATAATGTGTGGAACATTACAGATAGTTTCAGCATTATTGATTACGGTGGGTCTGCCCCAAAGGCCGGCATCAATCGGACGCGGAGATTTCGAACGAGGGACCGCTCGTTTGCCTTCGAGTGACTCGATAAGTGCGGTTCCTTCTCCGCAGATATATCGGCCGGCACTCACGTGGACATGGAGATCCAGTTTGAATCCCGATCCGAGAATGTCACGCCCCAAAACATTGTTCCCGTACGCCTCGCCTATGGCAAAACGTAAACGCTTCTGGGCCTCGGTGTATTCCCATCTCAAAAATACGAAAGCGAATTCCGCCTGGATCGTGTAGGCACCGATGAGCATTCCTTCAAGTAATTGGTGCGGATTCGCCTCCATAAGCCATTTATCTTTGAACGTGCCGGGTTCCATTTCATCCGCGTCGGTTATGAAATACTTGGGAGTTCTGACGGCATTTCCCATGGGAACTCCGGCCCATTTGGTGCCCGCGGGAAAACCTGCCCCGCCGCGTCCCCGCAACCCTGCATCCTGTATAATCTTTAAGCATTCGGAAGGACTCATCTTCAAAGCTTTGCGTAAAGCCTCATAGCCGCCGCATTTGACGTACTCTTTGAAGGTTAATGCCTTACCGTCGGTCTTGAAATCTCTAGTTAGGGGACGTTCCACACTATTTCCTGTAACTTTCGACTATCGAATCGAATTTTTCCGGTGTTAAGTGAACATAGAGAATATCATCGATCATCATGGACGGCGCCTTGTCGCAAGCTCCGAGACATTGTATCGGAATCAATGTGAACATACCGTCTTCCGTTGTTTCACCCAAACCGATTCCTAATTTGGTCCTTATATGCTCCTTTAAAGTTTCATATCCGAGAATCCAACAGGTCACGCTCGAACAAATGAGAATTACATGTTTGCCGACAGGTTCCCGATAAATGTGGTTATAGAAGGTAGCGACCGATTCAAGTTCCTCTATGGACATATCTAAAAAATCGGCTATGGCTGCTATGGTCTCGTCACTAACCCAGCCGGTGCGTCGCTGGACTATCTGCATTGCTTCAATACATGCTGCCTGTCTGGTTTGGGCGGTGGCCAGTTCCGAAACCAAATCTCGTTTCATGTCATCCGTCAGCATACCCGAGCAGTCTCCCTTACCTGTCTACATCGGCCATTACGAAATCTATGCTCCCCAGAATCGTAATGAGATCCGCGACCGCCATGCCCTTTGCCATCAAAGGTATCATTTGAAGATGAGCAAAGGACGGAGTCCTGATGCGTGTTCTATAGGACATGATATTCTCGTCGCTGGTTAAGTAGTAGGCGTTGCATCCCTTCGTCGCTTCAACGGCCTGCATAGCTTCACCTGCAGGTATCACCGGACCCCATGTTACGTTTAGAAAATGTGCAATGAGGGTCTCGATATCGTGCATGGTCTTTGCTTTTACCGGCGGTGTTGTGAGCGGGTGCCTGGATTTGTATTCCCCCGCCGGCATGTTCTCCAAACATTGCTTTATGATTCTAAGGCTTTGTCTGAGTTCTTCGGCATGTACCACGGCTCGGTCATAGCTGTCGCCGTTCGTTCCTATGGGAACGTCGAAATCAAAGTTTTCAAACCCTGAATAGGGAATTTCCTTGCGAAAGTCCCATGCAAAACCGGTCGCTCGCAAACTGGGGCCGGTAGCTCCCCAGTCAATGGCTTCTTCGGTGGTGTACGCTCCGACACCCAGAGTTCTGGCTTTGAAAATCGGATTTTTGAGTACCAGCTTTTCGTAATCATCCAGTCTCGACGGAAAGTAGTCTACAAATTCCCGGACTACTTGGTCCCAGCCTTGGGGTAGGTCATGAGCCACTCCTCCGATCCGAAACCAGCTCGGGTGCATTCTGCCACCGCAGATTGATTCAACCACCTTGAATACGAGTTCCCGATCCGTGAACATGTAGAAAACCGGGGACATCTGGCCTACATCCTGGGAAAAAGTGCCGTAGTAGACCAGGTGGCTGGAGATTCTGAAAAACTCGGACATCATTATCCTAATGACCTTCGTCCGATCGGGCACTTCGATGCCGGCAAGTTTCTCGACTGCGAGGACGTAGGGAAGATTATTCATGACACCGCCTAAATAATCGACCCTATCCGTATATGGAATATAGGTGTGCCAGGTCTGGCGCTCGGCCATTTTTTCAGCACCCCTGTGGTGATATCCGATGTCGGGTACGGCCTCTATTATCTCTTCGCCGTCCATTTCAAGGATGATTCGGAACGGTCCGTGAGTCCCAGGGTGCTGAGGTCCCATGTTCAGGATCATATACTCGGAGCCTGCTTTGCGGGGTATGAAACCCCATTCTTCAGGACGGAATAGTGATCCCTTTTCTTCTTGGACAATATGATCTTCGGAGAGCCTGAACGGTCCCATTTCGGTGGCTCGAGCTGGGAATTCTTTGCGCAACGGATGGCCCGACCATGTTTGGGGTAATAGAATGCGACGCAAACGTGGATGACCTTCGAACCGAATGCCGAACATATCCCACACTTCTCTTTCGTACCAATCGGCATTCTTCCATATCGAAGTAATACTGGGTGCAGCAGGGGTTTGTCCGTCGAGCGGTAATTTTAGGCGAATAAATTCTTTGCGTTGAAATGAAAAGAGGTGATAAACGACGGTGAAATCTCTGAAGGGCTCTTTTTTGTGAGTTCGCAGCCGTTCATCAATTGCCGATAAATCGAACAGCATGCGATAGGGTTTCTCAACGTCGTTCTTCAAATATGCGCAAACCGCATGCAGATAGTCTTTCTTTATCCACAAGGACGGTACTTCATCCTTGGGCAGCTCCGACCCGAGGACGGCGTCCGGAAAACGTGTCTGAAGGATGTCTGCTATGTGCGCTTTGATCATTTATAAATGCAACCAAACAACATTAAAGTTCATCTTGAGAGCGCAGCTTTCCAGTTTTGCTTCTCTCCCCCTTTTTCAGATCACGCATTACCGGCATTTTCGATTTTACGACCGTATCTCCGCCAACAACCCAACTGAGGGGCCTTTTTTCGCAACCCACGGATTTCTGAAGCAGCATTAAACCTTCAAGCAGAGCGTCTGGTCTCGGTGGGCATCCGGGAACGTAGACATCCACCGGCAGAAACTTGTCCACACCCTGAACGACGCTGTAGATATCGTACATACCACCGGAATTCGCGCAGGAACCCATTGATATGACCCATCGGGGTTCCATCATCTGTTCGTATAGCCTCTTGACGGTTGGAGCCATCTTTTTGAACACGGTCCCGGCAACCACCATCAGGTCGGCTTCTCTTGGTGACGCTCTTAATACCTCCGACCCGTATCGGGAAATATCGTACTTACTTGTGAAAGCGGTCGCCATTTCAACGTAACAACATGAGAGCCCAAAATTCAGAGGCCACAAAGAATTTTTTCGACCCCATGCAACAAGTTCCTGAAGCTTTGTGAACACGATCCCGTGGACACGCGGCCCGGTTTCGCATGGTGGATCTAAGTATTTGTTTTCTTCTATTTTGGTAAGCGTAAAGATCATACTTTCCTTGTCCGCCGGTCGCAATTTAGAATCAATGGAACGGACGTCATCTCCTTAAGAAGCATTGCTGAAATCGGAACTCCCCTTTTTTATTTTCATCCGGTCTTTCATTTGTCGAGGTGTTTCTATGTTGAGGGCTCCTATTCGCCATAAGTAAACAAGTGCCGCCAGCAAAAAAGCAATAAAGATGCTGATTTCTATAAAGCCCAGCCATCCGGTTTCGCGCACTGCAATGGCCCAAGCGAAAACGAATACCGCTTCTAAATCGAAAATGACGAAAAAAACCGCAAGTAGATAGAATCGTATATCGATTCTTGCCCTGACCGGACCGCTCGAAATAATTCCCGACTCATACGGTTGTTGGGTAGTACGATCTCTGTGTCGTTCACCCAAAATGTAAGAAAAGCCGATCATGAATGAGATCAGCAGAAACACAATTAGAGAGTAAACCGCGAGCGGCCAGAGTCCGAAATGTGTTGACCAAAAGTCCAATCAAAGCTCCGGGTATAACAATATGCCAGAATAATGCAGATACTTCTCTGAATTCTAAATAGTTCTAATCCAAAATTAGCATTTGTTCAAATTAGTTTATGCAGTATTCTTTTCGGAATCGGACAATTTCAATTTGTGAACGTTCCAGATTCTCAGTCCAGTTCATTGTCACTACAATTATCAGTAGTATACACTTTGTTGAACCTTTTGTAACGGTTTGTTCGGCGTGGGTATGTTGATGAGTAAACGATCCGATCTTGAGATTGAAAAAAGCTTTGTGATTTTCGGCGAGCATGTTGAATCCGTGCTTGAACGATTACGGCGAATGGACAGGATCGGACCATATGCCTTGGGCATGTTTGAAAATAGCCTGCTGCTTGATGAATATTTCGATTTACCCGACCATCAGTTGCAATGGAAACGTCTGACCATCAGAATAAGAACTATTAACGAATCGAAGCTCATTACACTCAAGGGACCTCCATTTCTGAAACATGGAGTGCCTCATCGTGTAGAATTGGAGCGAGTTTATTCAAAAGATTCTGTGAAAGAAATAGTCGACACACTACGCTCATTCGGTATTCGTACCGACAAAATCTCGGCTCATTCGGGAGACCCTGCAAATTACTTGAAAGATGCCGGTTTTTCATGTGTTCAGGCCAGAATCACTTCCAGATTATCTGCAAAAATCGATGTTCCTCCACCTAAGACAGCGGTTCTCGTTTTAGATAAGACCACGTTTGTGGCTGAAAATCGGAATATCCATCACCATGAGATTGAAATCGAAGCATCGGACGGAGAGGTGTTGCGGAAAATTTCCGGTTTTTTGCGGAGTGTCTACAAGAGAGAAATAGCAGATTGGGATTACGGCAAGTTTGTTACCATACAAACCATTTCCGAATTTCGCGACATCGAAAATTATCTTACGGAAGAAGCCGTGCTGGGACATGATGCTTATATGACAATGAAAGAGCTATTGGAGAGCAAGACGTAACAAAGAAGGGTAATTTTTTAATAAGGCGCCCACAGAATTTCAATTTCGTACGATGCAAAGCCCGGCAAGTTGTGAAAGGAGCAAAGCAATGAAACGATTAGTGCTGGTGGGAGGGGGGCACGCTCATCTGACGGCCCTGATGAATATACCTGAGTACATCAAACAAGGGCATTCCGTTACGGTCGTCAGTCCGGCGGTTCACCACTACTATTCAGGAATGGGTCCGGGATTGCTTTCCAAGACGTATAAACCTCAAGAAGTCAGGTTCAATATTAAAAAGATGGTCGAAGGTCGCGGCGCAGAATTTGTTCTGGGATCAGTAACGAGAATTCTGCCTGAAGAGAAAACAATCCTTTTGGATACAGAAACGAAGGTTCCCTATGATGTGATTTCTTTCAACACGGGCAGTTCAGTTCCTTATGATTTGTTTTCTCATAACGGATCCAAGGTCTTTGCGGTGAAACCAATTGTGAATCTTCTCAAGGCTCAGAAAACTGTACTGGATGGATTGCGATCCGGTCGCCCGAGAATCGCGATAATTGGTGGCGGCCCTGCGGGGGTAGAGCTTACGGGAAATATAGAAAAGCTGGTAAGAGACAATTCAGGAAGCGCAAAGATAACGCTGGTTGCCGGATCTCAGTTGCTTGCGAATGTTGCCGACAAAGCGGCGGAACTGGCTCGCAAGTCTTTGCAGGCCAGAGGAGTTGAGGTTCTGGAGCGAGTGAAGGTCGTGGAAAGCAGGAACTCGAAGTTAATCTTATCCAATGGATCGATAATTGATTACGACATTGTTTTTTCGGCAATGGGGGTAAAGCCTTCGCGAATTTTTGCCGACTCGGGCTTACCCGTAGGGAAAGATGGGGGTCTGCTCGTGAATCAATTTCTGCAAAGTCCGAAATACCCGGAAATGTTCGGAGGAGGCGACTGCATTTTCTTTGAAAAGGAACCGCTCGACAAAGTTGGGGTATACGCAGTCAGGCAGAATCCTATTCTGAGGGACAATTTGACGGCTGCTCTAAATGGCGGGGAATTGAAAGCCTTTGAACCCCAGAAGATATACATGTTGATCTTCAACATGGGTGACGGTACTGGTATTTTTATGCGCAAGAATTTCGTCTGGCAAAACCGTCTCATGTTTAAATTGAAGGACTATATTGACCGCAAGTTTATGAAAGAATTTCAAGTTTCCGGTGAATTGAATGAGGATACGCCGATTTAACCTAGGTAATTTTACGATATGTCAGAAAAATTTACAGAATGGATGTGGTGACAAAAATCAGAATTTAAAATTTGTCTGAATTAATCCCACAACTTGCTGCATAGTTCATTGGCACGAGCATTGCTTGAGGTCTTTCCTACGAGGAGTCAACCATGAGCAATCAATTCGTGCTTTTAATTGCCGATAAAAATCGCCACGTTCGCGATTTTCTGCGGCGCGAATTTGAATCCGATGGCTTCTCCGTGCTGACCGCAAAGGACGAACATGAATTGCTGGGCATTGTGGAAGCCAAGATCCCTGACCTTTTGATAATTGATTTGGATATACCTTATTCGGTGGAAACGGAAATTCTCGAAAAAGTATTGGCAAGGAAGAGCTCAATTCCCATAGTAATTTACACCTTGATGACGGAGCACGCATCAGATGAAATTGTTGAACAAGCGGCTGCATTTTTAGAAAAGCGTGGTAACAACGTAGATGATCTGAAGAGTTCAGTCCGAGATGTGCTCAGCAAGTCTTATCCGGGTAGATTCGCGGATATTATGGGAAAAATTCAATCGGGAATGCTATCGGTTCAGTAAATCTATCCTAAATTTAAAATCCCTCTGCTTGAATATGCGTTCTGTTCAGGTCCGATCGCATTGGTGCCCCCATTTTGTTGGGATAAATTCCATAAGCCGGATTTTTTGGAATTTCTTTGGGGATAGGTCCACGATCCAGACCGAATTGGTTTGCTATGGCATCGAAGGTATACCTGAGAATGGCAAAAGCATTGGAATGTGTCGGAACCGACATCATAAGAAAAGTGACCAGCAACACAATGCAAATGCGAGTTTTCATGATCTCACTACCCATCGAATTTTAAGCATATATATACTTAAACCGTCATTAGGTCAATTTGTTTTTCGTCAAGAGCCGATCCGATCTTTTGGCCAAATACCTATTTGAGCGGATACATGTCGCAACGGCATGTGAATGGAATGATGCATCGGGTACGTTAGTCACCAATCAGTTCAGATTTTGAGTAATTCTGAAGTTCTTTTCCTTCCAGGCAATGATGACTTCCGGACCCAGGGCCAAATACGGACGCAAATCAGGGTGTTGTTCGATCAATTCCATGTAAACGTTGCTGAGGAATTCAATTGAGTACACCGGAGATCCTGGTTTGTAGTTGAGGTCCGTCCAGATCCCGTTGAGCAGACGGAACTTTTTAATCCCAATTCTCTTAAACGTTTCACTTTGCACATCAGTGGGCACGGTAGAGTTCTTGTAATGCCAAAATAGGTTGCCGGTTTTTGCATCGAGGCTTGATCGCCTTCCTGAACTACTTTCCCCAAAAGGTAGAAGGAATCCGAATTCTGAAGCAAGTGAAACCATTGTCTCGCGAAGCTCTGCGTCCGAACCCTTCAGTTTCTCGCGATCGATGAGGGCGGCCATTCGCCGCATAGCCCAAATGGTTTCTATGAATCCATTTTCCGGGTTTTCTTTTGGGAGAGACAAGTCTTGAACCACCGTCTTGGATTTGCCGAACATCTTGGCCCGAAATTTCATGGAGGTTTCTGCTTGAGCTGAAACATTGTACCGCCCGAAAACCGAGAGAGGGTCATTACCAAAAAGGTCAGAGAGTGTCTTCGGTTCCAGGTCTTCAACGGCGGATCCTGTGAAGTCGACATGGGCATCCGACAAAATAGGCTGAGATACTTCGCTGAAAAAATCCTTTATCATTTTGTCCGAATCCCCATCACCGGATATCTGAATTATACTGCCGCGATGAGCTTTTGCTATACGATCCAACAAAACCGTTTCCGCAGTTGTCCCTATGGCCATGGAAAATATGCGTGTTTTTTGCCGATTGAACTGATTCACGTCGTGCAGAATCGTTTCCGGGTTGGTAATGCCAATTGAAGGACGGCCATCTCCGGCAATTATCAAATAGGACGGCCGCTTTCTTGTGGAAAATTGTTCGACGGAATTGATGATTCCGTTGTACAGGTCCGTGCCGCCTCCCCGGTTTATCGCTATGAGATTCCGTGAGGCTTCCATTTTGTTTTCCTCGGTGGCATACACCAGTTTATCGAAAATTCGATTGATTTTGGTGCTCATGGTTAGGATATTGAAGCGATCCGTCGGTTTTAATCGCTGAAGTCCAAGCTCCACTATCCGTTTGGCAATGCTGAAATCTCCTTCTTTAAGACTTCCGGAAGTATCTACCAGAAAAACAACATCTTTTTCGGCTTCTTTCGTCGTGGTTTGGTTCATAGGTGGAGAAATGAGCACCATAAAGGAACCTTTTCCGTCCCCTGTCCTGTGAGTTAAGGATAGAATATCCAGCTCTTTATCTGAAAAACTACTTAAGAGTTGGAAATCTTCTCTGACTTTTTGACCGTTTCTCCCGGCCTGAATAAGGCATCTGTAGGGCGTCTCCCGAATGATCGAAAAATGATTGGTTGAAGAAAAGAAATTTCGGACCGGGCGCACCGACTTAAATCGTATTCGGATATCCATTTCCCGAACGGGTGTCATTGAATATCTTTCACCGATAAAAGGGATCAATAGATTGAGAGTTTCTCTCTCTTCAGATGGTAATTGAAGAGTGAGCTTCATTTTTATGTTCTTTTGCTTACGACTGCTTATGGAAACATTTCTTACAACGTAGTTACTGTTTTGTCCGAGTTCGAGCAATGTAGGATCTCTGCCGGCAAGAGTTATCTTTTTAAGCAGAGATGTCATATCGGTTGGGGAAAGCAGTTCATATGGAGCCGAAAGATCGTTGATCTTGATTTCAAGATCATTGGAAGGCCCTAAATATGGAAACAGAAAGACACCTTCCAATTCATAATCATTGTCGTTGTAAAAAGTCTGCTCCAGTCTGTATTCGATCGTCTTCTCCGAAACGGTGACAAGGGACTTGGAAACAAGGACGATAGGTCTCGCAACCGGCACAATTTGATCTTCTATTTTGGGAGGAAAAACATGAAAGACACCGCCGGCCCAAACGTGTTCCGCCGACAGCACCCCACCGGTAAGAAGAGTCGTTATGAGAAGGAATAGAAAGGTTTTAGTCATCCGACAGTGCCGGCGAAATTCGAAGCTCATGCAAGCTCCGGTTCAGATCGTTTTCCCGAATGATTTGAAAACAATATTGATGAACGGAAATTCGATATTGAATGCAATCTAATCGGGTTCTTTAGAAAAAGTTTTTGAAAAGCGGGAGACCGTTCACCGTCAAGTCTTTTGAGTATTGAGCTTATCCAGTTCTCTGTCCCAATAGGCATTTGCCATTGCTACAAGCTCATCGGGTGAACAAATTTCAGCGGCTATGGCCTCTGATGTACTTTCGGCAATTTTCCCCTGGGTTATTACCTCGGATCCGGCCGTGCGAATTGCATCCATTACGGCTTTGATCTTCTCCGGGTACTTTCTGGTAAGCAGCATCGAGAAGGCTGCGGGTCGCAGCACTGCGCCTGAAAACTCCGAATGAAAATTTCTGGACAATCGCTTGAAATGATTCACAAGGGGATCAAAGTTTTGGACTCCGGGGTATCCGCAAACAGAAACCAGGACCATTTTGGAGGGGAATTTCTTACGCAAAGGATGAAGAACCCCTTCTTCATCCGTAGAAAAATGCGGATCCAGGAAAACCACCATTCGGTCTATGAGCTTCTTGCCTAAGGACGTTATCCCATCCAAATATATTGGCGAGGCGAGAACGAAGATATCAGCGTCGGAAATCCGGTTGATAATACCGGGCATTTCATCGTCGTGGACGCAGATGCCGGGAGTGGTTGCATAACACGAAAAACAGCCGATACACTGCCTAACATCCTTCTTTTCGGCCATAATTAAATCAACGGCCGCTCCGGCTTGTTTGAGTCCTATGATAAATGGATTGAGAATGCTTTGAGTGTTACCGGACTCCATTCTTGGAGCGACATTGAGTGCGACTACTTTCATGTGTACCTCAGTTGTGAATGAGAAGGCATGCTAGGACTGTGCAGTTATATTTTCAATAGGAATTTTCCACGGCCGGCAAGAACATTAAAGATATTCACTAATTTCGAGGAGTCGAGCACATTAATTTTGTTGTCGTCTATTTCCAATACTTTGAGGGACTCGAGTTTTTTAAGATATTTGTCAATCGCGTCATCATCCGGAATCCTAAACAATTCTCGTAATTCCATCAAATCGATGGAATCGCTGTCCGAGTTTGCTCTTCTATCAAAATACAGGATGCCGAAAATGAAACGTGAAAGAGCATCGTTCATCAACAGACCTTCTATGAGGTGTTCCGAATCACGAACACGTTCTATGAGTTTGATGAGAACTTGCCTCGAAACATCTTTGCCCATGAGTTTTGAAAAGGATTTCGCTTCTATAACAACCAGAGTGCAATCCCCTTCTGCAATTGCAGAGTAGTAATTCGTCGGGTTGGGAAGTAGCGAATTTTCGCCAAAAAGTTCTCCGGGTTCCAGCAGGTGGAGTGATTGCTTCTGATCCCCGGAGTGAAAAAAGATGCGCACTTTTCCCTTCTGTACAATGAAGATTTCCCGCCCTGTATCTCCTTGCTTTACAATCTCTCTTCCGGAATCGACGGATATGCTTTTGATGGAAAGCTCACCGTTCTCCTCCGGATCCGAACTCATGGAAATCGTAGGGTTTGAATTATATGAGAAAATTTGGTCGACCAACGGCAGCTTCTCTTTAGAAGCATCTTTGGTAGGTGAAGTTGCCTTTGCAGATCTTCCTTCCGACAATAATCGTCGCATCCGTCTACGATCCAGCACTATTTCCTTGGAGAATTGTTCTTTGAGATAGTTTGAGAACTCTTTTTGATTGAGAACAAGCCCCATGCTTTGCACAACGGACTCGAGAGCGTCAATTAATTCTTCCATCCATGAATAGCGTTTATTGCGATCACTTGCCATCGCTCGAACGAGAACCGGCTTAAGGTGCTCCGGAATCCTATCGTGTTCACGGACTTTTGATAATATGTCCATCTCCAGGATGGTCTTGACTGTTTGAGGTATCGTTTCTTGATGCTTGACGAGTCTTTCACCGGTAAGCAGCTCATATAGGAGAACACCGGTTCCGTAAATATCCACCCTTCGGTCCAGATTTTTCCTCAAGAGCTGTTCGGGAGAGAAGTACAGGAGCTTTCCGGTAATAGGAAGTCCATTTGAAGTGGCTTTGTCCAGAAATATTCGTGCAATACCGAAATCGATGATTTTTACTTCAGCTTCATAGGAAATCATTACATTGAATGAATTTACATCCTGATGAACCAACATCAGATTTTCGCCGCCCGACCCTTTTTTACGGTGGGCGTAAGCCAGCCCCTTTGCAGTTTGCAGAGTAATGAAAATTGCGAGTTCGATACTTGGCAAGCGGCTGGTTCGCACAGCTTTGGAGATCATATGGGCGATGTTTCTACCTTCAATCAATTCCAGAGAAATGAAATACTCGGAATTAATCACTCCCATGTCAAAAATCTGCACGATGTTTGAGTGATTGAGCCGCGACAGGGTAGTTGCTTCATTAATGAAACGTTTAACGTAACGAGGTTTGAGGGCGTACGCAGGGAGGAGTTTCTTGATGACCTGGGGTTTCTGGAATCCCCCGACACTCTGGGATTTTGCCAGAAAGATGTCGGACATTCCTCCTCTCGATATTTGATCAATGAGGAGGTAGCGCCCGAAAAACCGAGGTTCAAATAAGGATTGCCGAGCTTCCGGAACTTTCAATTCGCTTGTTTTCAACTCGGCATCGTTCATTTCAAACTACTTGAGAATAGCCGGATAGATAATGTTGTAAACCGTCGGGCCGATCTTTACTCGTGGATCTCGGAGCGGATCACACCCTTCAGGAGGCTTCCTGATACCTGCGAGTTTCTCGGGCAGCAGAAAGAAATTTTTTTCTCCGCTGCAGAAGTGTACAAGCCAAGCAGGCTTTATACCTTCCGTGCCCTTCGGTCTTTTTATGTGCAAACGTTTTATGTTGGTCATTCCAAGAGTGACAATTTCTTTCGTTACAAACTGATCCACCTGTTGAGCCGAAACGGGGTAGATACCTGCAATGATTGAATTTGAAGCGGCAAGAGGTATTCCGGCCCAAACCATGAGGACTAATTGAGGCGGAACACTTTGGGCAGTGAATTCATTAGAACCCAAGGATTCGGATTGCGCGACTTCGGCCAGCTGACTATGCAAAGATGTGAGTTTGCCGATTCGTTCGGTGAGTAAATGTTCAATCGTTCCCAGTCTTCGAGTAATTTCCTCGCCCGAGAGGACTCCACCCTGTCTTAGGGTTCCTAAATTTCGCGATAATCTGCGACTCACTTCTTCAATAAGACGTATGGCACCACCGAATTCGGTCATGAGGCCCATTATTTTGCCGCTGGATTTACCGTTTTCCGGGCCGGCGACTTTTAGGGGTGGGGACACATTGTTCGATATACTCTTGTATCCAGCGGAAATTTGAGAGATCAAGTACTGAGAAGGCTGTTTTGAACCGTTTGACTCGTTGACGGTTTTGAAAGCATCAATGCTGTCTCTGAGCAATTTGATAAAAGCCGGATGCGGAACCGAGTCGGGCGTGCTGTAGCGCGGCAAGATGCGCCGATTCATTGCTAAAATTGTCTTTGCCGGTCCGGTGCTCGGAAGGTATGCTTCAATCTCGTTTAGTTTTTCGGATATTTCAATGACCGATTCGGGACTCGCTTCCCATTCCAAATGATAGATCAGTGCGTCTATTCTGTCGATTATGTCCTGGAAACTCGATCTTTGAGGCACTTCACGCCTAGGCTGTGAAGGCACATCGAGCGACCAGCTCTCCTGGGTTTTCGCAGCGGGAGGCGATGTAGTTTTCCACTCGGTTCGGGGCTCATCTGCTCCGGAGTCGAGAGGGAATTGTGAGGGAATTCCGGGAGAAACAACAGTGGAGGTAGTTAGGGAACCCCTTTGAGGTATATCGTCGGCAAACATTCCGCCGAATAATTCCTCAATTTTCTTACCGACAGCTTCGCCCAGTTCTTCGGGCGACTTATTTTTTCGATCATCCACCGCATGTCTCCAGACGTTGTGAATCGATCTTATTAGGAACCGCTTCCCACGTTTCTGTCTTTTAACAATCTTGTACTGACATCCACCACCGTAAGCATGCAGATTTTCTTGAAAGTCTCTCTTACGCCGTCGCCTTTCAGTGCGCTCGCTAGAAAGGACGGGTAGCGTCCATCCGCATTCAAGTCATGCTCCATTTCATCCACAGGTATCACGGCCACTTTGCTGCCCGCCAAGTCTCGTTTATTGTATTGAAGAACAACGGGAAGCGAACTGACGCTCTTGCCTTGTTCTTTAAGATTTTCTTCTAGATTGAGCAGGCTTTCGACATTGTTGTGCTTTCTGGCTTCCAGGGAATCCGCCACGAATACGATTCCGTCTACTCCTTTAAGCACCAGTTTCCGCGTATCATTGTAGCGAACCTGTCCCGGAACCGTATAGAGGGAAATTTTTATACGAAATTTTCCAATACTGCCAAGATCCATTGGAAGAAAGTCGAAAAATAATGTTCGGTCGCCTGAGGTATCTATTGAGAGCAACTCGCCTCTAACCTGATGACCCAGCGCTTTGTGAATCGTGATCAGGTTTGTGGTTTTTCCTCCCCTACCTGGGCCGTAATACACAATTTTGCAGTGGATTTCATCAGATCTAAAACTAATTATTGCCATGACGGAACCTTTGCCGGGCTTAAGAATTGAACCATTGCCGCAAATTCTCGGCGAACATGGCTTCAATCTGTTCCAGCCCCTTACGTACCTCCAGCCTCACTAAACCCAAATGAGTATTGTTGCTGAAAACAGTGATCATTAAATACTCTTCACCGACATTGGAAAAATGGATATTCTCCTCTTTGCCTTTGTGAAACAGCAGTGTGAATTCTTCTTCTCCAAAGAGGCGTGCTATGGCCGTGGTTGCGCCGTAATTGGCCGCGGTCAATGCAGCCAACGAAGCAACTTTTTCTTGATCCATAGTCCCTTGAAAGCTGATCAACTGACCCGCTTTATCAATGAGTAGAACAGTGTGTGCTCCGCTGCGATTTAACAGGTTTCCGAGAATCGAATCGATTCTGTCCAGAGATTGTTTTGTAAGCACCAGATCCGGCATGGTTTGAACTCGAGTTCTATGTTTATTCCGTGGGTTGCTTCACGGAAGAACAGTTAGGAGAATACTTTCAGAGCCGATCTATTCGCCTGAGGCTCTCCATTAAAAGAAAGTCCCAGCTTTCCTGAATGGTCTCCGTTACCCATGTTTGCTCATCGCACGCAAAAGTGCCGGTGTCCCAGGAGAGCATACGATAAAATGCTTCTTCGCCGGAAAAATCATCAAGTTCCGCGTGTACTACTTCTCCGTCTCGAAAACAGATGAAACCTTCTCCGGTCATACTCTTGATGCACATTCTGCATGTAGTGCGCCCTATACAAATGAGCTGCACAATATCGTGGAGACTGGTATTGGTAATGATGCCTTGAAAACCGTTGGAGCTATTTTTTTCGAGAATTCTATTCACTAGTGCCCGTAAATGCATTGACGAGACACACATATGAGCAGAATGAACAGCCTATCAATCGGCCCATAATGTTGTCTACAATAGATTGAGACAAGTTTTTCTAACTTGAAAAAAGTATTCGCTGCGGAGCTTACTATATCAATAGAGCGGAAGAAAATCAATAAAATCCGCTATTCCATGTAACTTCTTAATAAGCTTGAAACAGTCCTTGCAATATGTATAACTTTTTAATTGAATGGAAACACCGGCATCACTGCATTCAATCAGACTTTCAGGAGCATTTATGGCAAAGAAGGAATTTTTAAATCCTTTACTAAGAATTATACTCTGCCTATTGGGCATGGTGGTGACAGGCTATTACTCATATCAATCCTTTCTCGCAGGCCAGGTATATACATGGGAATTTGCGCTGCGGTTTCTTGTATTTCTCGGCTTCAGCTTCCTCTTGGTAGCGAGCATAGAAAAGCTGATTGGAACGAAATAGCCGATCGCAGTCCCGGAGCTTACTTCAATAGGATGACGTTGCTCAGGGACTAGTGCACTTGACGCGCTCACGGATTAACCGTAAGCACCCATTTGATAACTTTTGTAGTTTCAATTGAATAGGAGCGTTCGCTAATAGCCCACATTTCAGAGAAAACTATTTAGCCCGATTACTTGATGTATATTACATTGTTAAGTATTGTATTGAAAAAAACAGTTTAATTTGATATAATAAAAATATTAACTGTCCTTTTTAGGGCTCGAAAATTACTCAGGGTGAGGTTTATTATGGAAAGGGTTATGGTTGTCGTGGCTGCTGCTACGCTCATCGTGTCGCTGCTTATGGCGCCTGCTTTTGGAATGGGAGGATGCTATCCCCCGCCACCACCGTGCGGCCCGCAGCAAACCTTAATTACAAAAATGGTCCCATGTGTCAGGACTGAAATGGTGGCAGAGGTGGTTCCGACCACTCGAGTCGTTCCCGTCAAGAGAATTGGATATAAGATTCAGAATGTAATGCTCAAAGGTACCCCGGTGGGCAGTCCCTGTGCTCAGGACCCATGTACAAAATGTTGTCCTCAGCCGTTTTGCCAGGTTGTTCAGCAGAAAGTGCCTTATGAGTACTATGAACCTCAATCGATACCTTGGTACAATGTCGTATACAAACCCGTATGCCGTACGGTAATGCTGCCGCAGAATTATCTTGTTGAAGCCACTCCAATATGCGGCAAATAATGAATTGGGGAATCTATGCGGATTCCCCCATTCCTTTCACCTGCCCGTCTTCCTCAATTACATGAAGCGAATCCTGCGTCATTTGCACACATTCTTGTCCGTCCAATAAACAAGCTGATTGACATGGTCTTACTAGTGTCGGATACTTTACGATCCGATATTGAGGGGTAATTATGAAAAGTGTTCTTGTATCAGGCGGGGCCGGCTTTATAGGCAGTCATTTAGTAGAAAAACTACTGGGTGACGGATACAACGTGATGTGCCTCGACAACATGTTCACGGGAAGCAAGAAAAATATAGCTCCGTTCATGACTAACCCTAATTTTGAGTTTATACGACACGATGTGGTCGTTCCCATAATTATAGAGGCTGATGAGGTTTATCATCTCGCGTGTCCGGCATCACCTGTTCATTATCAGTATAATCCGATTAAGACGCTCAAGACGAGTGTGCTCGGAACGTTGAATATGCTCGGATTAGCCAAGAGGACTCGGGCCAGAATTTTGCTGGCATCAACGAGTGAGGTCTACGGAGACCCTCTGGTGCATCCCCAGAAGGAATCATATTACGGGAACGTGAATTCCGTGGGTCCCCGGGCCTGTTATGATGAAGGCAAACGCTCAGCCGAGACATTGATGATTGGGTACAAAGATTATAATGGAGTAAATACCGCGATTTCACGAATATTCAATACATATGGCCCACGTATGCTCCCGGATGATGGAAGAGTGGTAAGCAATTTCATTTGCCAGGCCTTGAAAGGCGAAGATATCACCATTTACGGAGAGGGGACTCAGACGAGATCATTCTGCTTCATCACAGATATGGTGGAAGGTCTTGTTCGCTTAATGGAAAGCGGGGATCCCGGTCCGATTAACTTGGGAAATCCACATGAAGTGACGATTCAGGAGCTTGCAGATAAGATTTTAGAAATGATTCCGGATACCCGTTCAAAGCTCGTATATAAGCCCTTGCCGAAAGACGATCCGGTTCGTCGCAGACCGGATATCGGACTTGCGCAGGCGCGGCTTCAGTGGTCTCCGGTGGTGCCTTTGGACGAAGGCTTACGTTTGACCATCGATTATTTCAGGAAGGAACTTCGATAAACTAGCAAAATGTTGGGAGACAAATCCAAGAAAGTCATACTTATACTCCTGGGACTGTTTCTGGGGGCCTTTTTCCTTTATCTTTCATTCCGTGACGTATCCTGGATGGAATTGAAGAATGGAATGCTGGAAATGAAACCAGTCTATCTTATTCCAGCGTTCTTTTTAATGTTGTCCGTTCAGTTGGTCCGGGCACTCAGATTTAGAATCATCGTAAGCCCGTTTTGCAATTTATCCGTGAAGTCTTCCTGGCACTTGCTCAATATTTGGGCCGGAGCCGGATCTCTGTTACCGGCAAGACTAGGTGAATTTTTAAGACCATATCTGCTGCAGCAACAAGGAGTTTCCTTCACCAGTAGTTTCGGAGCCGTTATTGTTGAGCGGTTTTTCGATCTTTCAGGATTATTGCTCTTGCTGGGAATTGTTTTGTGGCGAACACCCGAGATTCCGCACATGTATTCCTGGTTCGGATTTCTTATGCTGGTTATGCTCTTAATCGGTTATGCATTCATACTTTTTGCGCTGGTTCACCGGGAGAAAGTAGACGTTTGGACGGCCAAGATTTTGGGCCTCCTTCCGCATAAGGCCGCGGGATTCATTGGAAGTCTCTTGAAAAAGCTCTTGGATGGGTTTGGTATTATGTCCGGACTCAAGAAAGTGATCATTCTGTTCGGATATTCCGTTCTATTGTGGCTTCTGTTTGCGACTCTGACTTATGTTTTCCTTACGGCTTTTTCCATTAATGCTCCTTTCCTGACCGCCGTGACCATCCAGGTTTTCATATGTTTCGGTGTCGCGCTGCCATCGGCGCCTGGATTTATTGGGACATTTCATGCGGCATGTCGCTATGCTCTCGCCTTATTTGGAATACAAGCAATTGCGGCCGTTTCTTTTGCAACTGTTTATCACATCTTTACAATGGTCGTGAATATCGGCCTAACGGTATACTCGTACCTTGCCGGCAATTTCCGTTTTGATCGAGCACTTATTTTCAAATCGAAAGAGTCCGACTCCACCATACAAATCGCTGAATCCAGCGGGATCCGCAACTAAACAGTTCTTTTTTCGGAGGATTGATTTGTCGAATTGGTCTGAAAAGGACAAACAGTACATTTGGCATCCTTTCACACAAATGGAAGAATGGCTCGCTTCAGACCCTCTCGTCATCGAAGCAGCGGAAGGAAATTATCTGATCGACACTCACGGTAAAAAGTATCTTGATGGTATTTCTTCCCTGTGGGTCAACATACACGGTCACAAACACGAGAGAATCAATAGGGCCATTGTGGAGCAATTGGAAAAAGTTGCTCATTCTACATTGCTCGGCCTTGCATCCGTACCTTCGATTGAATTAGCCGAACGTTTGGTTCAAATAACTCCCAGCGGGTTGGAAAAAGTATTCTATTCGGATTCAGGATCTACGGCTGTAGAAGTTGCGTTGAAGATAGCTTTTCAGTACTGGAGAAACATAGGACAGCCCGAAAAAAAGTATTTCGTCACTCTTTCGGAAGCATATCACGGGGACACGATAGGTTCGGTAAGCCTCGGAGGTATCGATCTATTCCACAGTATTTTTCACCCGCTTTTGTTCAACACCATTTCTCTAAAGACCCCGTTTCCATATATGTGTCCTGAACTTACTCCTGAGGAATGTCGGAACAACTCACTTGAGGAGTTCAGGAAAATTTGTGTGAACCGTGCCGGGGAAATAGCGGCATTGGTGGTGGAACCTATCGTGCAGGGAGCTGCCGGTATGATTGTTCATCCCAAGGGCTTTCTAAAGGGTGTGGAACAAATCTGTCGAGACCACGATATCTTGTTGATATGTGATGAGGTCGCTACCGGTTTCGGCAGAACGGGGCGTATGTTCGCCTGCGAACATGAAGACGTTCACCCGGATATGCTGTGTCTTGCCAAGGGCCTTAGCGGAGGATACCTGCCTTTAGCCGCTACTATGGTGAGTGATGCAATTTTTGGTGCGTTTTTGGGGAGCTACACGGATTACAAAACGTTCTTCCATGGTCACAGTTACACCGGCAACGCCTTGGCCTGTGCTGCCGCAATCGCTTGTTTAGACGTCTTTGAATCCGAAAAAGTGATGGATCAATCCCGATCGAAAATCCAATTTCTAACGAAATCCCTTGTAGACAAGGTTGCAGGATTAAGGCATGTTGGAGACATTCGACAAAGCGGTTTTATGACGGGAATCCATCTTGTTGATGACGCGGAAAATCGCACACCCTATCCCATCGAACAACGTATCGGATTCAAGGTAGCAATGAGATGTCGCGATTATGGAATTATTTTGAGACCATTAGGTGATGTGCTGGTCATTATGCCGCCTCTTTCCATTACCACAAACGAAATTCAAGATCTTGTTTCATGCGCCGCATCCGCCATATGCGATATTTGCGGAAATTAGCCCGACTGATTAAAGTATTTACTGTTGAAGTGTTTAGAAAGTTTCCCTAATTCTCATACCGGCGTGAAGCGATTTGAGCCGTTTGCTTTCTCTTTAAGAACTTACAGTCTTCACGGAAATACAACTCGCATGTTCTGGAATGATGGGAATGGGTGACAAGCACGTCACCCTGAAATGCGATTACCCGAAGGTATCCAATTCAACATGAATGACGCTTTCAAAAAACAGGGTTTGTTTGTAGCCGGTACCGACACCGGAGTAGGAAAGACGCTAATTGCTGCAGGTTTGATCAAGTTATCCAGAAGTCTCGGAATCCGGGCAGTCGGTCTTAAGCCGGTCGAAACCGGCTGCGATGTCATAAGCGGCACGGTTTTTCCACAAGATGGAGCTTTCCTGCAAGCGGCATCGGACAATTCCATCAGTTTAGATGATTGCGCTCCATTGCGGTTTTCGCTGCCTGCGGCTCCGGCAAGAGCTGCAGCCATGGAAGGCAGACGTATATTCTTAAGCGAACTTGAGGAGCACATTAGGTCCGTTACGGAAACGGCAGACCTGACCTTCATTGAAGGAGCCGGGGGCTTAATGGTTCCAATGTCCGACAAGAAGCTATTGATCGATTTTGTCAGGACGCTCGGATTTCCCGTCATTTTGGTCGCGCGGATGAGACTTGGAACCATAAACCACACGTTACTCAGTGTTGAAGCGCTGCAAAAACGAGGCATTTCCATAGAAGCAATCATCATCAATGCCATTGATAACGGGGCGGGGCCTGAAGAGGAATTCACACCTGGAGATCTGAGTAAGCTGGTGAAAAACATTCCAATTGAAACGATGAGACATTTATCCGAATCGGAGCGATCCGATCCGCAAGCGATATCCGGAGCAATGTTAGCCAACTGGTCGCGCGGTTTTATTAAAACGCTCATTAAACCGGAGCTTTTTTCATGATTCGGGGGTCGAGATGCAGGGGAAATCGTTTCAGGTGGTCTATGACTCTATTTGCTTAACGGATTATGACACGGCTTCCTGCGAAACTCCTTCAAGGGTGGCCGTAATTATCGAATGCCTGTCGCAATATTATCCCATCACAAGACCTAAGCCGGCTGATGATGACGATGTGTTGCGGGTCCATAGCAGATCCTTACTCAATTCAGTCAAGGAGGATCCCGAAATTTACCATGCTGCTTTGACGGCGGCAGGGGGAGCCATAACGGCTGCCGAGATGGCATATGACGGTTCGCCCGCGTTTGCGGCAATCCGACCTCCGGGACACCATGCAAGCCCCAGCAGTAACTGGGGCTTCTGTTTTTTCAATAACGTTGCAATCAGCATAGAAAGGTTGCTTAGGAAAAAACGGATTCAGGCCGCACTTATTTTGGACATTGATCTTCACTTCGGGGATGGAACAGACAATTTTTTTTATCATAGACCAAATGTCGTAGTAGCGAATATTCAGGAGAACTCGAGGGATTCATTCCTGAAAGCGGTAGATTCCGCATTGGCCAAGAACGAGTACGATATTATTGCGGTGAGCGCCGGCTTTGATTGTCATGTCCAGGATTGGGGAGGTACTTTAAAGACAAGCGATTATTTCGCGATAGGCAGAAGTGTTCGAGAGCATGCAGCACTGAAGTGTGATTCCAGGTATTTTGCCGTCCTTGAGGGTGGTTACAATTTGGAAGTCCTGGGAGCAAATGCATTGGCTCTTTGCAAAGGAATGGATCCTCTCTGTCAAGAAGAGTTCGTCTGAGGATGGCTAAACTACCGGTCCTCGCTTGCAGAACCGGTAGTAAACGGACTCAGGACTTCAGCTCCGTCATCTCGGCAAATTGATTAAGCGCTTCAGGATTGGCCAAAGCATCCTTGTTGGTCACGGGTTTTCCTTCAATCACATTCCTCACCGCCAATTCCACCTTTTTCCCATTTAATGTGCAAGGAATATCGGTTACTTCCAAGATTAGCTGGGGTACGTGTCTGGGCGTAGTGTTATCTCGAATATTCTTTCGGATTCTATTTTTCAGATTGTCATCGAGGACAACATTGGGAGAGAGTTTCACAAAAAGGATCACCCGGACGTCTTCTTCCCAATTTTGGCCGACTACAATGCTGTCGGCAATTTCGTCCATAACTTCGACCTGGCGATAAATTTCCGCTGTTCCGATTCGAACACCTGAAGGGTTCAAAGTGGCGTCGGATCGACCGAATATTCTCACGCCTCCATGTTCGGTGATTTCTATATAGTCGCCATGATGCCAAATATTTGGGAACACATCAAAATACGCACTCTTGTATTTTTTGAAATCAGGGTCGTTCCAGAAGTAAATCGGCATAGACGGAAAAGATGCCGTGCAAACAAGCTCTCCCTGGGTACCGATTACGGGTTTTCCTTCCGGTCCCCATGCTTCGACTTTCATTCCGAGACCGCGACATTGGAGTTCACCTTCGTAGACCGGGAGTATTGGGCAACCCAAGGCAAAGCAGGATATGATATCCGTGCCGCCGGAAATAGATGCCAGATCAATATCGGACTTCACATCGCGATATACGAATCGGAAACTCTCTTCCAAAAGGGGCGATCCCGTGGAACACATGGTTTTGAGACTACTGAGATCATACTTGTCCTTCGGTATGAGGCCCGATTTTTCGACTGCCGCAATATAACGGGCGCTGGTTCCGAAGATTGTCATCTTTTCTTCTTCCGCCAATTGGAATATCGCTCCTGAATCGGGATAGAACGGCGAGCCGTCAAACAAAATGAGGGTTGCTCCGATAGCCAATCCGCTCACGAGCCAATTCCACATCATCCAGCCGCAGGTGGTGAAATAATAGAGTTTGTCGTCCCTCTTAAGATCTACATGGAGTAGGTGTTCCTTCAGATGCTGCATCAGTGTTCCGCCGGCTCCATGAACCATGCATTTCGGTAATCCGGTAGTGCCGGAGGAATACATGATGTACAAAGGATGATCGAATGGGAGCTGTTCGAAGGCTATTTGAAGGCCTTTTTCCTTAGAGATGAAATCATCGTAATGGATTCCGTTCGGGATCATGCTGATATCAGCTCTGTCGCGAGTATACGGAAACACGACCACTTTTTCGATTCCGGAAAGCTCGGTAAGGATTCCTGCAATTCGACCCAAAGAATCATGGGTTTTTCCATTGTAAAAATAGCCGTCTGCGGTGAACAGCACCTTGGGAGAGATTTGACCAAATCTATCAAGAACTCCTTTGATACCAAAATCCGGAGAGCAAGACGACCAGATTGCCCCAATGCTGACCGAGGCCAACATTGCCACGATTGTATGAATCATGTTGGGGACATAGCCGGCAACACGATCACCGGTTTTAACACCGGCGGCCCTTAAAGCGGCTGCTAATCTTGCTGTTTCATCGTATAACTCAGCATATGTCATGCGTACGGTGGGGCGACCTTCCCCTTTAAATACCAAGGCGACTTGTTCATCCCTAAAACGCAATAGATTTTCGGCAAAGTTGAGTTTGGAACCTGTAAACCATTTAGCCCCGATCATGGTCGGAGAATCCTGGAGGACATGTTCGTAGGGTGTGGAGGCAATAACCCCGCCGAATTCCCATATCGCTTCCCAGAAATTCTCCCGATTGTTGATTGACCACTCATAGAGGCTCGGGTAATCCGATATCTGCAGGGAGTATTTTGAATTTACTATCTGAAAGAACTTGGTAATGTTGGCCTGTTGAATCCTTTCCTGCGATGGAACCCAAAGTGGATCCATATAACTGACCTCCTCGGATCTGATCGAACTTTTATTTGGGTGAATAGGATGCCTTTTCAGACCAATCCGCCGGGAATTTCTGTCCCGGTGCTTCGCCGCTCCGCTGTTTAAGTTCGGCCAGTCCTTTGCGTTTGTATTCAGGACGAGGTTCTTTGGGGATTCTACGATTGAGGATGGCTTCGGATCTTAGCCTGCGGCCTATGGTCTTCTCAAGCATGGTGCCCAAATCAAGTAGTCGATCCACATCGATACCCGTTTCGATTCCCATCTCATCCATCATAACTACCATGTCTTCGGTGTTCTGCAACCCTACGACGTTGGCGTCCCGATAGTAATACGCGCCTGTGCCGGACACGGGAACTCTATCCATGAAATTGGCCGGCTGTCCGCCTAGTCCACCCATTGTAGATTCGTATTTTATGATACCGGCCTGTAATGCTGCCAGTACGTTCGCTAAACCCCATCCGCGCGTAACGTGGAAATGTGCAATGTGGAGATCCTTGTCGGGCATAGCGTCGAGCACCATAGTATAATATCTATATACCTGATCGGGAGGAGCACTTCCGTCGTGATCGGCATGTTCTATATCAGCCGCACCTATTTCGATCCATCTCTTAGCGAATTCGATTGCATCTTCCATTCTCGTGGGCCCAGAAATCGGAGATCCCCAGATCGTGGAAACGGTACCGTTCATTTTAATTCCGGCATCTTTGGCTTTTGCGATGCATCTTTTCGCTTCTTCCCAATAGATGGGCAATGTCGTACCTGAATTTGCAAAATGATGCTCTTCATCAGTGGAAACCATCATTAGAATGCGGTCAGGTCCCCAACCTTCCTTGCGAGCTGCAATCGCCCGATCAACAGCTTTTTCTCTGATGGTTATCGCAGTCAGACAAACGTCGCTCCAGTTTATTCCCGCACGGGAGAGCTTCTTTGAATTGCGAAGCCGCTTGAAAAGTTCATCTGCATCCTTAAATTGCGGCATGCTGGAAGGATTGCCGAGATTGGTCACTTCGAGGTGCTTTACTCCGCAGAGAATAAGCTCTTCGAGATAGAACAACTTTGCATCCGTAGGTATCCAGATTTCTTCATGCTGAAATCCATCCCTTACCGTTATGTCGCCGATCTGAACTTTTCTGGGATAATGTAATTCATGATGAGACATTCAGACTCTCCTCCTTGCACTATTCCCCCGTATATACGGGTTTTCTTTTTTCTCTAAAGGCGGTTAAACCCTCAACTCTGTCTTTAGTAGGGATCACGACGGCATATGCATTGGATTCTATTGCGAGACCGACGGGTAGACTCACTTCGGAACCTTTGTTGACGGCGTACTTTGCTTGGGCAAGTGCAACCGGACCATTTTGGGCGATTTCGGCCGCAATTTCAGTGGATCGGTTCAACAATTGGTCCGGTTCAACGGCTTCGAGGAAAAGTCCTATCTTTTCACCTTCTTCCGCTGAAATTCTGCGGGCGCGAAGTATCATTTCTTTTGCTCGAGCAATTCCAACGATACGTGGAAGTCTCTGAGTTCCACCCGCTCCCGGTATGATGGCCAAGCTGGTCTCGGTCAATCCCACCGTCGCGGTTTTTGACGCCAAGCGGATATCGCACGCAAGAGCAAGCTCTAGTCCACCCCCGAAGGCATAACCGTTCACGGCCGCAATCACCGGTTTGGGCAACTCTTCTACCGTTGAAAACACGTTTCGAATGGTCTGGATATACAAACGAACCTGATCGGGCGACATGCCGGCTCTCTCCTTGAGATCGGCGCCGGTGCTGAACGACTTACCCGTACCTGTTATTATGATGACTCGAACGCTCGGATCAAATGCCGTTTCAGCGAGAGTGTGGCCGAATGTGTGAAGGAGGGGCATGTTGAAACAATTGAACACGTCGGGACGGTTAATCGTTAGGATAAGAATACCGTCCTTCTTTTCTTTTATTAGGTGATCCTCATCTCCCATTGATGATCCTCCATTGATTTATTTGTTTTTATGAGCCGTGAACCCGTACAAACGGGCACAAGAGTTCATGCAGTCCTACGGAAGTGAGGGCATTATGTCGCATCGAAACGCAAAAGTTTCGCTCAAAGAGTTTGAAAGTTCAGAAAAGTGAATAGGGGAAGTACTACAATACGGAATCAGCTTTCTTGTTATACCATTATTGTAATTATTCACCAAACAAAAGTTCGGTTATGAGAATATTTGTTCAAACCGAAGACCAACAATTGTAACCGGTTTCGAAGGATCTGTTATTTTTCAGCTTCCAAACTCAGGATCACCTGAACGGGATCAATAGCTTCAATCCTCAACCCATCGGGTTTGACAATCACTATAGCATTCATTTTACCCTTGGCCGCGAGGTCTGCCGCACTGACCGGTTCGGTAATAGCTGAAGTGATTTTCTTGAGGTCGTCTTGCAATCCTCTGATGCGGACTTCGGCCGGGGATGCGGTAACTTTGAATTTTTCCGGCAGGTCACCTTGAATAATCGGCACAACGCTAACCTTTTTCTGCGAGGCCGCTTCTATGTTGAGCGTCACATCGGACGGTCGTATTTCGGTAATGGTTATCCCTGGCGGGACTAAGATGTTCTTGTTTGAAATACGGAAGACATTCAGTCCTGGTACGACGTTGGCCAGATCCACGACAGTACGGATTGAGCCGGGTTTCAGATTGGCGATTCCGGCCTCGGAGCCCCGGATTCGGAGGTCGACTCGATCCATCCATTTACCTGCAATTTCAACGGATTGAGGTAAATTCGTGTACTGAATGGGAACCGTCATACCCAGTTCACTTTTTCTTGGACCAACTATGATGAACCAAAGAAAGGCCGCGGTAGCCAAAGACAGGATCTTGAGCTGACCGTTAGCTCTGAGTCTGGATAGAAAACCTCGATTCGACTCGGTTTGATTGGCGTCTACTAAACTGAGCCCTGTATGCAAAGCCTGTTTGAAATCAGTTTTCTTGTTGTAAACGGTTATTTTCTTATATTCTGCTATGGAGACTTCGCCGCGTTCTTCCGAAATTATTACGCAGAGAGCATCCGAACGTTCAGTTAGCCCAATTGCCGCCCGATGCCGCGTTCCGTACCTTTGGGCCAGGTCTTCGTCCCGAGACAACGGTAAAATGCATCCTGCAGACGCAATTTTTCCGTCAATTATAAGGACCGCTCCATCGTGCAATGGAGTGGTTTTTTGAAAGATAGTGGTGAGCAATTCTGAGGAAAGTTCCGCGTCGAGAGCTTTGCCCTGTAACACAACATTGTCGAGCCGATCCATTCTCTGAAATATAATCAGAGCCCCCAGCCGGTGCCGCACGATTTCAGCGACGGATTTGACGATTTCATCGACCACTTCGGGGTTCTTGCTTTCCGTTCGCAAACCTTTCAGGTATCGAATGGGAGAAGCTCTATCCAGTATCTCACGGATTTCCGGCTGAAATACGGTCACAAGAACAATGATTATCACGGCCCAGAGATATTGAAACAGCAGAGAGGTGACTACTAATCCGAGTTCCGATGCTGCGAAATAGACGAGTCCTATGCCCAACATAGTGGCGAGGATCTGAAATGCCCTGGTTCCTTTCAACCAGGTCAGTCCGCCGTATATAAGCAGTGTCAGAATTAGAATGTCGATCAGATTTGCCAGCGAGATTGAAGCAAACATTTCAACTAAATTTGTAGGCATGAGTCTGTGTTTTTACCACCAACAGTGTGTTTGAGCACCGAACATTGAAAACATAGTTGAGCTTAATTTGCAACAACGCGAGACGAGAACCACGTCCGGCCAACATAGTTTTCGACTCATTTATCTGTGTTTTTCCTTATAATTATAGGTAGTTCTTGAAGTGTGTTAAAATATCAAAACACTTGACATATTCTCTATTTTACTTTAGGATGGACGTGCATATAGTGGACATCTTATGTTTATTTAATTGTATTGTTCGATGTCCTGGAGGATCTGATGGCGAAGAAGCTGTCGGTTTTGATCATCTCCTTGATTTTTACATCGATGCCCTGCTTAGGTCTTGCAGGAGTAATCAAGGAAAAAGAGCATGATTTCATTCCAAGGGTACACAACATCGTCTTTATCATGGATGTGTCGGATTCCATGTTGACGGGATACCCTGTTGGTTATGAATTCCCGCGGTTGTTTGTCGCCACCCGTGCTTTTGCCATGTTCAATGCGGTAATGCCGCATGTGCCTCTGTGGCAATACGATCTGAATTCAGCACTCATAACCTACGGTGATGCTCCGGTTCCCGGTTATCCCGGGATTTTGGGTCCCTGGAAACGTGAACTCTACAAACCGTTTTTCGCAGATATCCGCAGGGAGGGAACAGGACCATGGAAGACTGCCGGCATGCCGGAAGCTCTGCAATTGGCGGGTTCACTCATAGGTGGAGCTACGGGCAGAACTGCAGTCGTTATATTCAGCGACGGAGGATTGGCCGGAGAATGTCCGCAACGCACCGCGGCGGCTTTGAAGAAAGAGTATGGCGATAATGTCCAGGTTTACGGGGTTTGGTTCGGTAACCGTGAAATCGGTTGGCGAAACCTTTACGAAACATGCAAGCTGACCGGCGGATATGCTCGTCAATGGGAAGAGGTACGGACAAAAGCGCAAATGAAAGAGTTCGCGTGGGATATTCTCGTACGCGAAATCATGTTTCCTTATCCTGAAATATTTTTCCAGGACAAAAGTGCCGATTTGCTACCGTCGGAAGCTATAAAGCTTGAATCCGTAGCGAATTTCCTGCACGCCATTCCGCAGTATGTTTTGCAGATTGATGGGCATAGCAACTTCATCGGCAATACCAAGGACAACTATGAATTATCCCTGCAGAGGGCAAAAAATGTGAAAGAAGCACTTATTAGGATGTACAAGGTGCATCCGGCTCGAGTGCTGATCCGTTCGTGGGGAGAAGAGCTGCCCAGGTATGACAATCAAAACCCGGAAATCGCATCCAAAAATGATCAGGCAAATCTCTACCTGATGCTGCCGTTAAGGAATTTTCCTTATGACGAGAAGCACTTGCACACGTTCGGCGTGAGGGCTGTGGGAAACGTTTTTAACACTCAGGAAAGAGATGCGGATACAGAATGGGCTTGGCCGGATAAGCCTGCCCCAGGACCGGATTCACCTCTCCCTCCAGTTTCAGGAGAGAAACGCAGGCGTTAAGCCGATCCAAATCCTAACCTTCTAGTCGCGGGAACCGGTTCCGAGTTCCCGCACCTTTTTTCAAAAGCTGAAAATCATCGTCATTAATCTCATCAATTCTTGCATCAACGTTATCGTCCGGCAATTACAATGTGATTAGTGGGTCACACCATGTTCAAGGCCGGCGCAATCCAACATCACGTTTCCCCGCAGCACCTTTTGTATTTTTTTCCAGACCCGCATGGACACAATGCATTTAAAGCAGGCTTCTGCGGAGTTTGAGGAGATTGCTTTGACGCTGTTTTGCGGTCGGCAACAATACGATTTATCAATACCCATACCGTCGCGCCGACTAGGACCAACCACACTATGCCGATAGTGATGAGTTCTTTCCCTTTGAAAATACCTGAAACCGCAAACCATACGAGTGCGGCCGTCCAAATACCTATCCAAAGAGCTGCATACCAAGGACTTTTTATCTTTCGCATCATAGAGATTTACCAACACTTGACACGAGGGTCAATCTCATATTGAGGCTGCACCCCTTTAATGCTATTCTCCCGTCCTATTACTTCGGAAGGGGTGTTTGCGGTGTCTTTTTTGTTCATTAATGTTAACCATGACGTCGGTTACGAATCGTCCGAAAGCATCCCCATTTCACTTGCATACATACTGGCCGCGTTAAAAAAGGATGGGCATGAAGGTATAATAGTAGATGACGTTCGTGATCGCCCTTTGACTCTGCGTAATCTGGAAAAATGGATCAGACGGATGAACACACGGGTTGTTGGTTTTACCGTGTATCAGAGTACTTTTAATAGAATCCGTTTTTTCAGTAGATACATAAAGTCTCGGCATCCTGAAATCCTGATCATTTTGGGCGGACCACAAATCATTAACATGCCTGCCGAAGGCCTCCGAGATTTGGACGACATTGACATTCTTATCCATGGCGAAGGAGAGATTGTCATTCGGAATCTTGCCTCCGCTCTAGCCGGCTCCGGAGACTACAGCCAAACGCCGGGAATGACCGTCAGGCTGAACGGAAAGATATTCAGCACAGGCAAGGCACCGGAACCGCCTGATGATCTTGATGAATACCCGTCTCCTTATTTGAACGGAATTCTCAATTTGTCGGGAAAAAACACGGCGATATTACTCTCTTCCCGAGGATGCAGACATGTCTGTCACTTCTGTATCACACCGGGGATATGTAAGGGCAACATACGATACCATTCGATTGATCGGGTTATTGCTGAAATGCAAGTGCTGGCGGAATCCGGTATTTCCAGATTTTGGTTTGCCGACCCGAACTTCACTGAAAATCGAGACCGAACCGAGAAGCTCTTGGAGGAGAAGATTCGTAGAGGAATCAACACCCCCTTTTGGTTTCAGACTCGAACAGACCTTCTGGATTTCGAATTGCTGAACAAACTCAGTGAAGCCGGTGCAGATACGGTTGCATTTGGTTTGGAGTCCGGAAGCCCTGTGGTCCTAGAACAAACAAATAAACGTATTGAACTCCAACAATTAAGCGAGAACATCGCTCATGCCCAATCCTTAGGTTTGGAAACAGAGTTATTCACCATATTCGGTCTTCCGGGGGAAACTGTTGAGGAAGCCAAGAGGACTATGGAGTTCGTCAAAGCATTGGGTGTACCTATCATTTCAAATTCTGGATCTCAGCAGATGCAGCTTTACTTTGGATCCTTGTATGAGAAACGACCGGAGAAATTCGGCATCAAACCGTTGCCGGGTTTCAGACCGGCTTATCTGTCCGTAGGAGAAAATTACGAAACGGATTCAATGACGCTCGAGGACATGAGAAAAGTCCGCAACATGTGGGCATTAGCGAATGAACAAATGGAGCAGGACGTTTACTACAAGCAACGAGTATTCGAAATTCTCGAGTTCCTTCTTGAAAACAAGCAAGATCTTAAAGATGAGCCTCAGTTTTATGCTTTCGGAGCGCTGTCCGCAGCAGCGATTGAGGAAATCGGGCTGGTGAAGGAATTTGTTTCCGGGTATGCGAATGTCATGAATGATCCTCAAGCTGCAGAAGAGCTGCTCGAAGTACTTAATTTTTTTGCTGAATCCCACGATCCTATAGGACCCACGGATCGCATTATTTTTGATTCCCGAAGTTGGATTGACGACATACCTTTTATGGGAATATCGGGAAAGTACTGGGATGTACTTTTGGGGAGGGGTTTGCTTTTACCGGAATTTGAGAGCGGTTTCATCGGAGCCGATCCTTCCGGGGATCGGGAATTTGAATTCACTTTTCCGGACGATTATGTTCAGGAAGAATTGCGCGGCAAACAGGTTCTCGTTAAAGCCAAAATTCATAAAGTATTTAAACACCTTGATGTGACCAATTTGCAGGAATTGTCTGAGTTGTCGCTCACCAACAACTACAACTTTGCCGATCTCGATCTGCTGCGTGAGCAGAATGAGATATTGTACTATCTTGCCCTCAAGAGCTCTCCTCCGGGAGATTTATTGAAATCACCGAGCCATTTTCTTATGTATGTTCATAAGCTCAGCAAACTCGGCAAAAAGAAGGAAATTGTTGAATTGGCGAGGCTGCTCGAAGGAAAGCCTACGGCTTTAAACGCTTTTGCCGACACTCTGGTTGGTTCGGGACGGGCCGGCTGGGCGCTGGATTACTACTACTCACTGCAGGGACAGTTGCCCTCATCCGCTTTAAAGATCGTGCGCTGTTTTTTGGCCATGGGAAGATTCGATGAGGCTCTGGATCTACTGAGAACGGTTCAATCATCCGAAGAATTGGATTACCTGGAATTGCTTTTGGAATCGTTAAAACATGCCGAACCGGAAAATCCGAGAATTCCTATGCTCGACAGGAAGGTGCTTGATCTTAAGATAAAATCGGCTGTTGAACGTGAATCAATGTCGCGTCAACCGGCTCCCGGTGCAATTATTCATGGTCTCGGCTCGGAATAATCGGGGAACCCGGGTTAATAAAGGAGGACTCCTACAGTGTCGGATACTAAGGCCGTAACGTACTCAAGAAAAGATTTTGTAGGATATATAACACTCAATAAACCTGAAAAGAGGAATGCGTTAAGTCTCAGTGTTTGGCGAGCAATTGGTGATGCCGTTACTGAAGCGGAAAGTGATCCGGAAGCACGTGTCGTGGTCTTGCGTGGTGAAGGAAAATCATTTTGTGCCGGCCTTGATCTGAGTCCGGATAATGAGTTGATTCCCATGATCATGAATCAGCCGACCGCTACCCAAAAAATCCAGTTCTATAATGAAGTGAAAAGCCTTCAGGAGATTCATAATCGGTTGGAAAGATTGAGGGTTCCTACTATTGCCGCAATCCATGGCCACTGCCTTGGCGCCGGACTGGAACTGGTTTGCTGCTGCGACTTTCGCCTGTGCTCTGCTGATGCGATTTTCTCGTTGCCGGAAGCGAGTCTGGCCATAATCACGGATGTCGGCGGTTTACAAAGACTGCCCAAAATAGTAGGCCCTGGGCATGCACGTGAAATCTCTTTTAGGGCGCATCGATTTGGAGCCGAAAAAGCTATAGCAATAAATTTGGTGAATGAGGTTTTCGAGGACAAATCACAATTGGATCTGGCGGTAGAGAAGATTGCAGGAGAAATCGCCGCTAATCCACCTCTTGCCGTACAAGGCGCAAAAGAGGTCTTTTTGTACAACGAGGAATGCTCGATCACTGAAGCCCTAGACTATACGGCTGCCCGTTCGGCAATGATAATGCCCTCAAACGATTTGATGGAGGCCATGAACGCGTATCTACAAAAACGCAAGGGGAACTTCACGGGTTCATGATGAGGAAGATGTGATTCTAAATCCCAGCACGGTAACGTCGTCCCGTTGAAACGAATCCCCTTTGAATTCATTAAACTCCTTTTCAAGGGAAATGCCTTGGGTCTTCAGATCTTGTGTTCTGTTTTGCTCGATGAATTGCATAAAGCGCTTAATCCCGAACGGAAGTTTTTTGTCTTGACCTATTTGATGTATGAGTCCGTCAGTAGTCATGTAAAAAGTAGTTTCCGATTTCAATTCAATCACTTGAGTCGTATAGGTGCAATCGAGAGGCGAAGATCGGTATCCTATGCTCTGACGATCTCCCCGCAAGCGCACCGCACCACCAGCATCGCTATAATACAGGGCAGCTCCGGCACCTGAAAATACTAACTTTCTATTTTTCGTGTCCACGTAACACAGTGCTATGTCCAAACCGTCATCGGACTTCAGAGTCGGTGCATGCTGATTCAGCACAAGTTTCATCAATCTGTTTAGTTCAGACAGCATTCGAGAAGGATCGGAGAGACCAAACTCGTTTGCAACTCTGTTCAGAGTTGTGCAGGCGATTGCCGTCATGAACGCACCAGGAACCCCGTGGCCCGTGCAATCACCTACGGCAACGCTAAAACCATCCTCATTCGAATCGCACCAGAAAAAATCCCCTCCTATAACATCTCTCGGCATCCAGAGAACAAAGTGATCACGAACTAATCGGCCCAGCTCATCTCTTCCGGGTAGCATTGCTTCTTGGATGGTGCGAGCATATTCTATGCTTTCAATAATAATGCTGTTGGATTCGCGCAGTTCCCCGAGTGCCCGATTTCGTTCAGATATGCTCTGGGATAGGCGTCTTGATCCATAAACTATCCCCAGTACCCCCAAGAACCATAGCCCTGCATGGCCCGCCACCGAAGCGAGAACATGCTTATGTGCACCGCTCAATAGAGTTTCCATAGGAACAGCGACGCTTATACCGCCTCGAATGTCTCCTTCCTTGTAACCCTGGACTGCATGGCAATTGAGACAACCCTTTTCCGTGACCAACGGCCGCATCAATCTCAGGTAAGGTTTTCCACCCAGGGTTTCAACGCTGCTGAACTCTGAATTGCCTTTTTCCAGGGATTTTAAAGCCTCTGTTTCCCAGGTATCGGGAACATTTCCCGGCCTAATCGGATTTAGACTGGTTATGTGTCCTTTCACGCCTTCAACGCTCTCCTGAATCTCATGTGCCATTCTCGTCATGAACGCCGGATTGACGAGAGTCAGTTTCCGGCCGTTCACGGTTTCTATATCCCTGTGAGGAACTGACAGGTATTCGTTCGGTCGAAGCCGGTCTGATATTTGGACGTACACTCCACCCTGATCGGCACTCCATCGCCGGTATATGACATCTTTGAAGTGAGCTGCTCGTGCAGTAATCCTTGCCCCGTCTATGGCTTCCCTGCGAATCTCATATAGGTTCCAAGCTCCGGATACAGCGACAACGATGGTCCAGACGACCAAAAGGGCGAGCGAGTATTTTCTAAGTCTTTGGGCATCTCTATCGATGGATTGCGATGTTTTCAAAACGCCTCCTGAAGATTGGGCTATCAGTGGTTGCCGACTATTTTCCGTAAGACCTCGTCTCTTGGAAAGAGCTAATGAGAATCTTGCGATAACCATTCACGGCGACGGTTGCTCGCGGGAAAGCAGCAACCTTGTCCGATCTCAAGCACATCTTCATATCGCAGAGGATCATTGAGATAGAGGGAACAGACGAATTTCGAGTTAAGCTTTTTGAGAGCCGGACAGGGATTGGTGTAGTTTCCGTACAACATGGTTCCAATCCTACACATGACCGTGCTGCAACAAAATCCGCAACCAATGCATTTCATAGAGCCGCCTTCTTGGTTTTGTGCAGGAATTTTGGCAATCTTATGGACGATATAAACCTATTCATTGCTAAATAGCTTGAAAATATGGTAATATAGTACGTGTGTATATTGTTTTGGATATTTGTATTTGATTCATTTTAGTGGATTCTTCTGCCGCCCTATGGCGATGTTCAGTTCTGAGGAGTAGGTTATGCCACGTATACTGATTATAACATGTTGTATGGCGCTCATTTCAGTTTTGGCTTTAGCGGAGCCGCCTGCGAACACCGTGAAGGTACTGCCTCACGGAGTCGAATACCCTATGATTCGGACGCACTATTACCCTCCTTTAAAAACGGCGAGTCAGTTGCGGATGGGACAAGATCCATATCGTTTGGCTTTCGGGGTGCATAAATTCTTAAATGCAGTCCAGGATTTCACGACTCCTGAATTTGAAATTTACAGACTGGAATCTGAACACTGGAACAACATTTACGGCGGCTACGGTGTTCTTGGTCATGGGGAAGAAGTTTTTACCCAGAGGGCCGCATATTGGCGAAAAGTGCACCAGGGACGCTAACGGGACCGCATTCCATTTAAGACTTGCATGTAGTTGTCCCGCTGTTCGGGTTCGACTACTGAAACAAGAACCTTTTTTGCATGCTTGTATTCAAAAATGCCCATTTCGGAAAATTTCGAAAGGGCATTTTCGGTTGTGACCGTAAGAAAGTGGGGGGCAGGTTCGTCAGGTTTGTCGAGTTGAGCCGTTTTCGACATAAGTTTGATGTAATCTTTGATTGAGTGTGACTTATCAAGGTCTCTCGACGCGGTGCAAACGTAATAATATGTTCTCGTTATATCTTCGAATACTTCCCGGAGCAGCCTCAAAGGTTTTTCATTTAGGATTGAAGCTTCCCCCGGTCCGTCTTCTCGAACCCATCCGGAATTCTTGAAGAAATCCATTGCACTATCAACATACTTCTTAGCCGAAGAAATAGGATCGTACATCAGTTCCTTATGGAAAAGCTTCATGAGAATCTCGAACTTGGCAATTAGTTCGGAACGAATCCCCGGCCCCGCCGGGTTTAAGAGGATCATCGCGCAGAAGCTGTATGGCCACAGTTGATTCAGCAGGGCATTTTTGTAAAATTCCAGATTAGCCCTGCGGTTTGGATTGATGATGACCTTATGTTGAGAATCGGATTCCGAATCCTCCGGAAGGAGGATTTTAGATGATAAAAATAGATCAATTGCATTATCCAGAGCAGGTTCGAGGTTCTTGAGACTTGGAGCTATTTCTGAATTGTTTTGTCTAAGAACTCGCATGATCAATTCGGCGTTACGGTAAATATCCGATCTATAAATGGTTTTTGAACCGGCTGACGCTAATGAAGTAGCAGCTAGCTCGACAGGTGTGACAACGGAAACTTTTACAAGACAATGCATCATGTAATCTGCGAATTCCTGAAGCAATTTCCTATTTTCTTTCATGGATGGATCGTGGTCCTTGCCGAGAATATCTTCGCAGAATTGCTTATATGAAATCGGTTCATGAAATCTGACGTAAGCTCTGCCGAATTTCCTTTTCAGCACTTCGCGAGCTCTGATGAACTGTGACAAGGTTTCTTTTTGTTTTTCCTTTCCGGAAAGCTCTTTCAAATAGGACTTTTCTTCAGGAACAAGATCGTATCCGATGTAAGAAGGCACAAAAAGTAGGTCCTGAACAGCGCCTTCATCAACGGTCTGAAGCAGGAAAGAGAGCATCCCGGTCCTGGGCTGCATGAGTTTCCCTGTACGACTTCTCCCACCTTCTATATAGAAATTGATGTTGACCTTTTCCTTGACGAGAACCTTCAGGTACGCTGCGAATACGTGCGTGTACAGACTTAAACCTTTGAAGGTTCTTCTGATGAAGAATGCGGCACATGTCCTGAGCACCGTGCCGACCGGCCAAAATGCCAGGTTTTTGCCTGCGGCCATGTAAGGAATCGACATCTGATTTATGAAAGACAAATAGCCGATCAATAGATAGTCAAAATGGCTTTTGTGACTGGAAACATATATAAGGGAGCCGTTTTGGTTTGCTTTTTTCAAGCTGTTGAATTCGGAAGTCTTGATGTCGATGCCGTCGAAAACCTTCCAAAATAGAAATTTTAATACGTAATACAGGCAATGATGATTGATTGTGCGGGGATCCGCCGCAATTTCGTCCACGTACGCTTCCGCTCGTTTCTTTATTTTTTCTTCGGTTACTCCGTCCTTTAGAGCGGATTCCCTCACTGCGCGCTGAACCCTGGCATCCTGCAATACCAACTCTTTAATTTCGGTGAGCGAAAGCTTTTCCGCTCCTCGATTGACTCGAATTCTGCGGTTTACCGAATCAATCAGTTCATTCCTGATTACGAATGGAGCCTCATCCGGTGAAAGATCCGATCCAAATTCCTCTACTCGATCAAGAAGTTGAATGGGATTACCCACCATTAATTCGGGAACCGTCCATTTCCTGAACTTGTTGAGAATTCGCCGAAGGAGACCGGGGTGATCAGGGTCGCCCAGCAAATCCGCCCATGCCGATCGCATAGATTTCGGCCGTCTGTCATACAGGACATGAATGGGTAAAATGGAAATGGACCCGTGATACTGGCTCTGTAGATCCATGAGAATCCTGATCGGATCGTCTTCGGGATGAATGTAGCGGTCGTGGGAGGTCTTTTCATCAACTAAGAAAATTGCCGCAGCATCGCCTCTTTCCAGAACCTCTCGGAGCACATCCGTATCGAAAGATCGCCTCTTTGAACGTGTAGCCTTGAGGCCTAGAAATCTTGATTTCCATACGGAATAGAATTTTGTTGGAGAAAACAGAGCGGTTGAAGAGAGGCCGAACACGTAAGCAGGTACCGGGAGACCGATCTGCCGGAAGCGCATTCTGAGAAAATGTATATCAAACATGTTGCGGAATTTGAGAGCATACACCAGGGAACCTGATTCGGCGCACTGTTTGATGAGCTTGATCGCCGTCTCATCTATTTGTACTCCGGAAGACAGAAGCGAGACGGTTTGTCTTACCGGCCACGGGAGCTTTCGATCCATGAGATTCGGGTCTATGGTCCCAAAATCCGAGTCATGCGGTTTATTCCGATTACCGCGGTCGTTCATGAAAGTGATCTCCTGATTGATTCCTCTCAAGATGTGGCGAGTTGTTCTCGGACGATGAGAGTACCAAATACGATTAAAGCTATCAACTACTGGAAACTTGAACTGAAAAGAATTAAAAAAATGGTTTGAAAAGATCGTCTTCGTGGTAATATACATGACTCTTGGAACGTGTGGAATTTACTTATGAGCCGTTTAAGCAGGGGCTGTGTAACTCTTTGTTTCATGCTTAGTGTCGGCGCGCTGAGCGGCGGTTACGTAATCGCAGAAGATTACCTCGATTTTTATGAACAAGGAGAGTTCGCGCTCCGTATCGAAAAGTGGGACAAGGCTGTTGAACTATTCTCCAAATCTTTGGAGGACAACCCCAATTTCTTTGTGGCTTATCACAATCGGGCAATCGCTTACTCGAAATTGGGTGAATATGACAAGAGCATTCATGATCTCAGGAAGGCAATTCAACTGAACCCGGATTATCCGGATGCCTATGGACTATTGGGTTTGGTCCATGAGATAAAGAAGGAATATCCCGAGGCCTTAAAGGTATATCAAGAAGCTTTGACCAGGGAAAAGAAACCGACGGTTCGGAGGGCTCTTCAGAAGTATATTCAGGATATTGAAATAAAATTAAAGAAAAAATAAGTTTGCAATCTCTTGGCCCTTAAGTATGGATTGACGTTGGGGACAATTCGGTATAGGGACAAGTTGTTAGTTGTTTTTGTTCCCAACTAATGGTAACATTTTCAGGATTAAGCGGTTTGCTCGGTTATACCCGGCAAATTTGGAAGATAAAGGAGGTCATTTTATATGCCTACGCTAGAAATCGAAGGTAGAACCTTTGAAGTTGATGAAGACGGTTTTCTCCAGGATCCCGAACTTTGGAACGAAGAAGTTGCTCGCCTGTTTGCCAAGACTGAAGGTATTCAGGAAATGACCGATGAGCACTGGAAAGTTGTGCATTACCTGAGGAATTACTACTTGGAGTTCAATATTGCTCCGATGATTCGAAAGGTCTGCAAAGACACCGGCTTCAAGCTGAAAAAGATCTACGAACTTTTCCCGTCCGGCCCCGCCAAAGGAGCCTGCAAGGTTGCCGGCCTCCCCAAGCCCACCGGTTGCGTTTAATCGACCAGATTACTTCCCCGGGAATGATCCAGACACTGTTTACAGTGACATTATTCCCGGGGGTGCCCCTTTTTCTGCAATTACCCTGCTTGCCTAAACCTATCAATCAAAGCTTTTAGTACAGTTTTCTGCAGAAGTATCTCGTCTTATCCCTGTGTGCCCCGTACATCTTCCCTCCCGCTCCTATTCCCCGAAATAAAAAGCGCCTCATCTCGAAATAATTATTCGATCTAAGGCGCTGTATATAATGAACCGAATGATTCAGGACGTGCTTAATTGTTTCGGCTATGGACGAAATCTCGTGAATCCATAGCGACTAAGTAAGGTTATTTCTTAACTTCTTCGAAGTCTGCATCTACGTAATCATCGCCTTTTCCGCCCGCAGCCTTGCCGGGATCCCCTCCCATATCCGGGCCTGCACCACCAGGGCCGCCAGGGCCGCCTGATTGACCTGCTGAAGCTTGTTGATACATGGTTTCAGCCAACTTGTGAGAGGCCTGTTGCAGTTCTTCCACTGATCGCTTGATGGCGTCGGCATCGTTTCCGTTCATCTCGTCTTTGCATTTGGTGATTGCAGCTTCAATGCTGCTCTTCGTTGCCGCATCGACCTTATCGCCGTACTCTTTGAGAGTCTTCTCAGTCATATAGACCATCGAGTCAGCTTGGTTGCGAGCATCGATAAGATCACGCTTTTTCCTATCGTCTTCAGCATGAGCTTCGGCGTCCTGAACCATGCGTTTGATTTCTTCTTCGGTCAAACCACTGGAGGCCGTTATCTTAATCGATTGTTCCCGACCGGTTCCGAGGTCTTTTGCGGACACGTGCACTATTCCGTTCGCGTCAATGTCAAAAGTAACTTCGATCTGGGGAACGCCGCGGGGCGCCGGCGGGATACCGACCAATTCAAATCTCCCGAGAGTCTTGTTGTCCCCGGCCATGGAACGTTCACCCTGAAGCACATGAATGGAAACAGATGGTTGATTGTCCGTGGCGGTGGAAAAAACCTGGCTCTTTCTTGTGGGAATTGTCGTATTCTTTTCGATGAGTTTTGTGAATACGGAACCAAGGGTTTCGATTCCTAATGACAACGGCGTGACATCCAGCAGCAGTACGTCTTTGACATCACCCTTCAAAACTGCGCCTTGGATTGCCGCCCCAATTGCAACCACTTCGTCGGGATTGACACCCTTGTGAGGTTCCTTACCAAATATGTCCTTAACCTTGGTTTGAACCGCAGGCATTCTGGTCATTCCGCCGACGAGAATCACTTCATTTATATCGCTGATTGTGAGACCTGCATCTTTTAACGCGGTCTTGCAGGGTCCAACAGTTTTTTCGATCAGATCATTTACGAGCCCCTCCAGCTTTGCTCTAGTGAGCTTCATCGTCATGTGCTTTGGACCCGATGCATCAGCGGTGATGAAGGGCAGATTGATGTCCGTCTCCATGGAAGAGCTAAGTTCGATCTTGGCCTTTTCCGCCGCTTCCTTAAGCCTCTGGAGAGCCATTTTGTCGTTTCGTAGATCGATACCTTGATCTTTCTTAAATTCATCCGCCAGATAATCCATGACTCTCTGGTCGAAATCCTCACCACCTA
This sequence comes from uncultured Syntrophaceae bacterium, assembly GCA_964613745.1. Lineage (GTDB taxonomy): Bacteria > Desulfobacterota > Desulfomonilia > Desulfomonilales > Desulfomonilaceae > CAZTJA01. The sequence continues at coordinate 24,910 of CAZTJA010000004.1, read as the reverse complement.
AGTGGGTATCTCCGTTTGTGGACTTGACCTCGAAGACTCCTTCGCCGATTTCAAGGATTGAAATATCGAAAGTTCCACCACCCAAGTCGAAAACGGCGACTTTCTCCTCTTTCTTTTTATCCAGCCCATATGCCAGAGCTGCAGCCGTAGGCTCGTTTATTATTCTTAGAACATTGAGGCCGGCGATACGTCCCGCATCTTTGGTTGCCTGTCTCTGAGAATCATCAAAGTAGGCCGGAACCGTTACGACTGCATCCGTAACCTCTTCTCCGAGATAATCCTGAGCCGTTTGCCGCATTTTCTGCAGGATCATTGCGGAGATTTCAGCAGGTGAGTAATCTTTTCCTTTTACTCGAACAGCCGCATCACTGTTTTTTCCCTCAACTATTTTGTAAGGAATGACCTTAATATCCTGCTGCACAATACTTGAATTGAATTTGCGTCCTATCAATCTCTTGATTGCAAATAGTGTATTCTCAGGGTTCGTTATAGCTTGTCTTTTGGCCACGGTTCCGACCAGGCGCTCCCCGGAATCGGTAAATGCAACAATTGACGGCGTAGTGCGCCCGCCTTCAGAGTTGGTGATTACAACGGGATCCCCGCCTTCCACAATCGCTACGCAAGAGTTCGTGGTCCCTAAATCTATTCCTATTACTTTGCCGGCCATCTATATTCCTCCCTTACCTGAAAATGGTAATAATGTCCGTATTAGTCTCAAATCTCATTTGGTTGCGACCACCACTTTTGATGGTCTAAGTAATCTATCCTGATACTGATAACCCTTTTCCAATTCTTCCACTATCGTGTTCGGTTCCGCATCCTGTGCCGGAACTCGTGCAATTGCCTCATGTTTATGGGGATCAAAGGTGTTACCGAGTGCGGTTATTTCAGTTACCCCATATCTAGAAAGCACATCTTTGAACATTCCCAGCACCATGGATACGCCTTCCACGACAGGATCTTTCTTGTTCGGGGCATGTTCGAGGGCTCTTGAAAGATTGTCTACGATGGGAAGCATGTCTCTGAGAACTTCTTCGTTCTTGTACTTTAGAATGTTGCTGCGCTCCTGAATGGCCCTTTTCTTGTAATTGTCGAGTTCAGCCACTGCCCGGATCCACTTATCCTTGTTTTCCGCAGCCTGTTTTTGGGCAATCTCCAAAGGATCTTCCGCTTGCAGTTCAGTCTCACGGACTCCACCTGATACTTCTTCTGAAGTTGGTTCGGCAAAATCCTCGGATGAGTCCTTGGATGAATCGGTAATAATGATCTTGCCGTTTAATTTGTTTTCCTGTTCAGCCACTTCAACCTCCGCCGTTGCCGATAATAATTCATAACGAGATGATCATTCCTCATAACAGCTAGTAATCCCTCTTGCACGGCACCACCCGGCATCGGCACCAATTAACAGTTGGTCACAGGGGTTTTCGTTGTCAAGCCTTGTTGAGAATGATGGATTAGATTTGAGACCGGGGAATCTAAATGTGATGAGATGTGTTTGAGGCGGGGCGGCCGGGCCGCCCCGTTAATGCGTGCAATAGCCTCATGTTATGACCAAGGCCATTCGTAGTAAAAAGGATTTATCTGTTCCTGAGCATCACCCGAGCAGTTACCATTCCGTCCTGCTCTTGGACTTTTGCTTCGATGTTGCAGCCGTTTTTGACTCCGGGTATGTCGGCTGCATCGTTGTGGAATTGAATCTTGGCCGAATCTTCGCGGTCCGTGAGCAAAATGGAAATATTTCTGAGATCCACTCTAAGTCCTGTCCCAAAAGCTTTCAGAGCCGCTTCTTTCAAGGACCACATCTTCGTTGATGAAATCCATTTATCTTTTGACGATTTCAAAGCGTCAATCTCATCATTGCTGAAATAATCATTTATCCAGGATTCCGTTCTCGGTTCGACTTTTTCAATGTCTATTCCCAAACCCACTGAGCTGCCTGCCGCAGCGGCACATGCAACGGCCAATCCATTGGAGTGTGAAATGGAGAGATCTCCTATCAGATTAGCCTCCGTCCCGTGTACTCGAGCCATGGGTTTCCCCTGATCATCTTGGAGAATACTGATTTTTGATGCGGCCGGCACAGTGTTGCCGTATCGTTGATAGAGTCTCTGAATACTTCTCTTGAGTGCAGCTCTTCCTGCCAGCCATTCTGAAGCACGTTTCGGTACTTTTTTGGATTTGTATTCCGAAATTTCCTCATTCGACAAAAGTGAGCTCAGGAAATCGTTTTCATCGGCATTGCGTAAATCCGATTCCAATTTAGATATTTGAACCGATGACTCGAACACCATCGCCGGAAAACCTTCGGACTTCTCGAGTTCTATGGCTCGGATACCTTGACATTCCAAGACTATGTTACCGTTCGAATCCCTCATAAATGCGTTGAGAGTCAGTACGGTTCTTCCTTCCGGTCCTGTATCCGTGGCCGCCACGGGAACGATTTCTCCCGTTAAAGGAAACTCCTGTGAATAAATACTTATCTTGTTCACTCCTAACGGGAGGGCCATTATTTTATGTTTTTCCATAGCCAGAGCTGCGTCTACCTGAAAAATCGCTTCAATGGCTGCAGGAACAAGATCTTTGAACATGAGAGTCCGTTCGGGAGTATCCATAAAGCTGAAACGGATTGCCGATCCGCTTGCTTCCATATGGATATCGATCAGGAACTTAAAAGCAGGTCCATGGAAGAACTCATCATAAATGTTGGATTGTGAAAGCCAGATCGCATCCGACCATTCTTCAAAAGGTACCATTTTCGGTCCGAGGACTTCTTCGTCGAATTTCATTGTACATTCGTGGTGAGTCTTCGGATCGCCGATCTTATTTCCTTTGGGATCCTTGAATTGGGATGAGATTCTGCCCTTGAATATACTTTCAGATGAATCGGCGTCTCTAAAAATCTCGACTGTGGCTTCAAATGGATCCGTTTTAAAAACCTTGATGGGCGAAAGGAAATTGATATCTTCGAAGGACGTGAGGTTTCCCGGGCACAAGTGCTGTGCTGCGGATCTCATAATCTCCAGTCCGCCGACACCCGGCACAACGGCCGCTCTATTGATTCTGTGGTGATCAAGAAGCGGATGCGACGGATCCAGGAGAATACGTGCCCTGAAATACTGTCCGGGAATAATGGATTCTATTTCCGCTTTTTGACCTGCCAGGACTATTTGTACCGGATCCTCCGTACTCGCTGCATTAGATGTATCAGTTGCAAACTGCCCCATTCGACCGGCCACGAGCACTTCGCACGCGCCGCTGGATCGCCCCATTTCTTTCAACAGCATTAAAGTTCCTATTTCGGGAGGTATGAAGTCTACCCCGGCATCTTCAAGAGTCTGTTGAACGCTGCCCCGAGTTGCCATGCCTATCTCACTCCATGGAGCCCAATCAATTACTGAGCATCTGGTATCGGAGTTTCGGTTCAAATACCGCAATAGGTGGGACATTCCATTATTCGCAGCGGAGTAGTCCAACTGGGCTATGTTCCCAAATCTACCCGATACGCTGCCGAACCCGATTAATCTCTTAGGCATGACCTCGTGACGAGTCATAGATGCAATGAGGTTCTTAAGACCGCCTAATTTAACTGAGATTACGTTACTCATCTGATCGACAGTCTTGCTCTTAAGGGCTTTGCTCACGTCAATCCCCGCTCCGTGGAGCACGATATCTATCCGACCGCAGAGCTGAGCTATTTCCTCCATGACTTGGTCGATCTTGTCGGGATCCTGAATGTCCACAGATCGGTAGATAACCTCGCACCCTGAAAGTTTCAGATCTCGGATGGTGGCGAATGCCTCGGCTTCCGATCTTTTCGATGCCAGTTGCCTATCAACCATTACGGGAGTGGGATTTTGTCCGGCATTTTTCAATTCATTGATGATGAGCTTTTTCTCTTTATTCCAGTCTTCTTCGCGGAACGCCGCATACTCCGAGGCTCTTTCAGTCACCTTCGTTCTTGCCGGAAGGACAAATGTAAATGACCCCTGCTTCGCAATTTCCTTGAGACACGATGCGGTAATACCTCTCGCTCCTCCGGTTGCAAGGATTACATCACCTTGATTAAGGTCCGGCTTGTCGGGTGAACCAAAGTCCCTTACCAATTCTACAGAGCGCGGCACCCCTTCTCTCGAATAACCTGTCTCGGTAGGTAGTTCCCTGCCGATACTTTGCACAATGAGTTCAGCTTTAGATTCCGGGGTTAGATCCGGATGGAGATCCAATGCACGGGTTACACAATCCGGGTATTCTTTTCCGAAACTCTTTGCCGCTCCCGTTGCCGTGCCCGCCAAATCGGATTGAGGAGTCGGGTCTTCAAATCCAAACGCGCCGTCTTCGGAGGTGACGGAGATTAGGAACGCAGGCCCGTTATCGAAAGTCTGGGCAACTGAAAGATAGAGCTGCAATATACGACTCACATTCCCAGAGGATGAAGACAATGGGAACAGATTGATGATTCCTATTTTCTTATCGGCAGAGTCTGAGGGTACCTGCGGAGTGTTGAGAATCGAGACCTCTTGACATTTCAATTCCTTACCGACCTGGTGTTCAAGTATTTCCGCCAATGGTTCGGAATCGGAAAAGATGAGGACGCGATCCACTTCAGGAACAGAGCAGATACGGGGAGCTTGAATGTTCACGATGGATGTCTCAAAAAAACCGATTTCAGGATAATTCTTGAGAGGCTTTTCAAGTGATTGGGAAAGTTGAACTGCAGGCGCAACAGTCTTGGATCCCTGCTCTTTCACAAATCCGATAATATGCCGAATGGTCGGGAATTCAGCAATTTTGAGTCCGTCTATTCGAGGTATATTGAACAGCTCACGAACTTCAGTGATAAATTCCGCTTGTTTGACCGTATCGATGCCGAGATCGGCTTCAAGATCCAAATCAGGGTCCAGCATCTCCACTGGATATCCTGTCTTTTGTGAAAGAAGATCCAAAATTTGGGTCCCCACTTCCTCTTCACTAAGACTCTGGGAGACTGATGGAGCTTGAACCGGAACACCGGTCGTTGCCGTAACTTTTGAATTCTGCAGTACGAAATTGATTATGTGCTCTATGGTCGGGAACTCGGCTATTTTAAGGCCCTCGATATGAGGAATGTCGAACGCCTCCCGTACTTCCGATATGAATTCAGCCTGCTTTACCGTGTCGATTCCGAGATCCGCTTCAAGATCCAGGCCGGTATCGAGCATTTCCGGTGGATATCCAGTCTTCTTTGAAAGAAGGCTCAGTACGGATGTACGAATTTCCGCCGATTCGACTACCTGGGCTGGAGCAGATTTTGTATCAACCTCAACGATTTCTTTGCTGCGAAGCGGCACGACTTTGGCGTCGCTTTGCCGTTCGGAAACTCGGAGCGTTCGAGCTTCGATAGTCATCACAGGTTCCGTGTAGCCCGTTATCTCCTTAAGCCATTCCCTGTGAGAAGCCATGTCTACGATTCGATTCTCACCGGAACTCATTTTCTTGAACAGGGCCATTACGATCTGTGATCCAAACCCCGCAGCTAATCGCAATGCATAGTTGGCGGAGATATTGCCGCCTCGGCTTAAATTGAGATCAGAAAATTCGGGATCCGGAAAACGCAGGTTCGGAATGGGAGGAAGCATCCCTTTTTGGAGGCATTTCAGGGCGACAATATCTTCTACTCCGACTCCCATCGTATGGCCGGTAAAACCTTTCGTGTTTGCAATGGGAATATTTGAAACAAATTCCCCGAAATTTTCCCTTAATGCGCGAATTTCAGCCGCCGAACTGCCGCCTCGTTTCGGTGAGTAGGTTTCGTGGGACATAAAAAAGACATCTTTCGCCAAGTCGTCCCGGGAATTACCCGTTTGTTGTTCCCATTTATCAAGCATCCGCTTCATCACCACGGCGATATGATCAACATCCAACCTTGTTCCGTGATAGCCGCTGTTTGCAGCTATTCCGGCTTCGATGGATGCGATGGGATCCATTCCACGACTTATAACCGCTTCTCCGCTTTCGACAACAATTCCAGCGGCTGCAGACCCGAGGATGAGTCCGTGCCGACGATCATCAAACGGAAGAGCCGCTTCACTAACGTTTGAATTGGTAGTAGCTGCTCCCATGGCAAGAAACCCTGATCCAATCCATGGCAGCAAGGTTCTGCCTGCAACGTCGTCCGCAGCAATAACGATTACGCGTTTGGCCTGACCGGATCGAATCCAATCCCGAGCCATTACTATGGCCTGGGTAGTTCCTGCGCATGCTGCATCCAGATGTGTATTTGGGCCTTGGGCTTTGATAATTTGTGCGAATTGCCCATGAGCCATGCTCATTACTCTGAGCAGGAAATCTCGATTAAAAGTGTAGAGATCATCGGAGCCGGTCTGGTTTAAGCGCCCGAATTCCTCGGTGAACCAGATGGTGATGTCTTCTCTTTCTCGGCTGTCCCGTATGCGTCCGATCAAACCGCCGTAAAAATCAATGAGACGTTTCCTGGCTCCTCCTCCAAGAGCGGCGGCGGTGTAACGAGTGACTTCGTCAACGAGGGAAGCTAATCCGGGAAAAGCCGACGCAAAGATTACACCTGTGTCATGTCGAAGCTCCGGCGGAAGTGACCATGAGTCGGGCAATTCCTGACCTGTGCTGGCGGTTCTGGTGGTCTGCATCAGAGGTATGCCCGCGTCTTTGAGCGCTTCAATCCCTGCGGCAATCGCCAGACGAGTAGTCACATCCATTGCCCTGACGATTCGCTCGTCAAATTCGTACTCCTCTATGACGCGATCCTCAGAGAAAAACCCCGCAAGCTGAATGACTTCATTGAGTTCATCGACTATTCTTAGATCCGCTTCCCCGGAAGGCCCTTTCACCAGGCGTTCTACATTTTTGTCCAACATTTCGCGCCGACCGTCTTCGGGCACTTTCTTGATGAAATTTCTTCCGAGAATAAGATCGTTCAAGTTTTCAGGGTCGAACGGAAATCGGACATCGCTCGGCAAACCTGCAGCTATGCCGCTGACCACCACCGAGTCGAAGTTCATTCCTTCGGAATCAACCAGCTTTGCCGTGTTTTCCAAGGGGACAATTTTTTCAAGATACGTCTTGTAGCCCGTTTTCATGAGGCTGCGAATGGATTCTCCCTGGAGTTCAAGAAATTTTCGAAACTCTGATCGAGAAACGAGGGGACGTAGTTCATCATCCAATAAGTAATCGAAAGGAGAGGGTTTAATCTCTACAACTTTCTCTGTCCGAGGAGGTTGGATTGCTGCTTTATTGTCTATGAGCCGCAATTCCGCCTTGGGTTTCCGAGGAGCTTCCGGTTTTGCTGCATCTCTGGATGCCGTGAGTTTGATCGGAATCCCTTCGATTGCGAGCACTGACAGGGTTTCAAAGAGTTGAATAATGCCGCCCTTTTTTGGATGATTCGTAGGCAGAGCGAGCACGTCTTTGGATAACGTATCCAGCGTGAGATTGGTCATTACGCGTTTGGGGCCGCATTCTAGAAAAACCCTTATGCCATCGCTGTAAAGCCTGCGCAAAGTCTTGACCCACTCAACCGGTGCGGCGAATTGTTTGCCCAACAGATCTCTTATTTTAGCTGGTGCACCCGGATCGGTAGGATAGTAGTCACCGGTGACATTTGATAAAATCGGCACTGAAGGTGAATTCACTTGTAAACGGGAGAGAGTTTTCATGAACGGCTCTCTTGCCGGAGCCACGACTCCCGAGTGAAAAGCGGCCGAAACAGGGATTAGAGTGCCCTCGATTCCCATTGCTTTGAACAGCTCACCGGCTTTTTTGACTGCTTGTGTTTCTCCAGAAATTACCGTCTGCTTGGGCGAATTCTTGTTTGCCGCGACCACATAGCCATCGACTTCAGCCAATACTTCTTCTACAAGTCTCGCATCCGCCGGGATGCTCATCATTAAACCGGGATCCGCTATGCTGACGCGGGCCATTTCTCGACCGCGTACGGCCACTGCTTCCACTGCTTCACCGAACTTCAATACACCTGCTGCTACGCAAGCTGCGTACTCGCCTAAAGAATGCCCGGCACAGGCTGCAGGTTGAATTCCAAATTCATTGAGTAATCGCAGGATTGCAATATTCGCCGTTAAGATCATCGGCTGCAGAGTTTGCGTATCTTTCATTGCGTCCGCAGACTCTGCCGACCTCTCTTTCTCTATTTCCGGAAAAATTCCCGAGGTTACGGAAGGCAATCCTAGTCCAGTGAGAATTTCGTCTGCTTCCATCAATGTGGAAGCCACTACAGGGAACCGTTCCGCCAGGTCCCTGAGCATAAACGGGTACTGCGATCCTTGACCCGGAAAGATGAGCGCTATTTCCTTACCGAATCGGCCAAGGGGTTCCTTTGAAAAGAAAATGCCTCGTGTGGACAACATTGTGAGTTTTTCAGGAGCCGCTGCAGCATCGCGAACCATTTCGAGCTTTTTGACTACCGAGTCCTTGTCAACGGATGCAAAGCCAATGCGTAAAGGAGCGGACAGTGCCTCTTCGTGGAGGCGCTGCATCGTGACCTGAAAATTTTCGGAACTCGCAGATGCAAGGGCTTCGTTCACTTTGTCAATGAGCATCTGGGGACTGTCGGCTCCGAGCAGTCGGATTTCTCCTCTGAAGTCGAATTCAGGAGGTTTTGGCCATGCCGGGATTTTAGGTGATGTAGATGCTACATTTTCGGTCGCTTCTGCGGATTTGATTATCGTCAACCCTGGAATGTATTCCTGGAAGATCACGTGGAAATTGGTGCCGCCGAAACCAAATGCACTTACTCCGGCTCTTCTGGGATGATCGGAAGCAGACCAAGGTTTCGGCTCCGTTATGAGGAACAGGGGTGAGCTTGACCAATCAATTGCATGGGTAGGTTTTTTCACATTTATGGTGGGGGGCAGGGTCTTATGATACAAGGCGAGAATTGCTTTTATCATTCCCGCTGCTCCTGCTGCTGCTTTAAGGTGACCGATCTGCGATTTGACTGAGCCGATCCCAACGCTTTTAGCGGGAATACCTGCAGATCTAAAAAATGTGTCGAGCACTTTCAACTCGGTTGAGTCGCCCACCGCAGTGGAAGTGCCGTGAGCTTCAATTAATTGAACCGATTGGGGTTCAATACCTGCCGCTTCAAAACAGGCCTTGACCGCCCGTTCCTGTCCTGCTGCATTGGGAGCAGTGATTCCTTTTCCACGTCCGTCGGAAGATGAGCCTAGATCGAGTATTACCGAATAGATCCGATCCCTGTCCTCTATGGCATCTGAAAGCCTCTTAAGGATCATGATTCCGGCGCCTTCACCCATGATGAAGCCGTTGGCACCTTCATCGAACGGTCGACTGCCGTCCGGTGACAGAGCCCCCACTTTGCAAAATTTTATGAATGAGGAAGGATGCATTGCGGCATCCACACCGCCTGTGACTGCTAGATCAACCGTGCCGGCCCTAAGCGCAGCCACTGAATTCATCACCGCCGCCATTGACGATGCGCATGCAGCATCGACGGTGAAATTGGGACCTTCCAAATTGAAAACATTTGCTATTCGGCCGGAAATGACATTCGCGAGTTCTCCGGGGAGAGAATCTTCAGTGATCTCAGGCAGATCGCAGAGATACTTTTCACGGAACGCTTCGGTCAACTTAGATTTTTCGTTTTCACCGAGACCAAGTTCTTGGAGTGACTCTGAGAGGCAATCTACGATTCGATGATACCCTACCCTTTCGGCGTAACGATCCGTCGTGTCACCGCCCATGCTGTTTCCGACGATAACGCCTACTTTGCGGCCTTTGAGGGCTTCCGGGGACAAACCGCAGTCGGCAAGTGCATCGGCTGTACAGACAACGGCTAATTGTTGTGTCCGGTCCATCTTCTTAGCAACGGACGGTGGAATTCGATATTTCAGGGGATCAAAATCCAGCTCCGGAATAAAACCGCCTATTTTGGAATAGGTCTTATCGGGTACTTTCGGATCAGGATCATAGTAGAATTCGGTTTTTCGCCAACGTTCCGACGGAACCTCTATTACTCCACTTCGACCGGAAGTAATTTGATCCCAGTACGTCTTCGCTGAATTTGAACCAGGCATTCTCAAACCAATACCGATCACCGCAATAGGTTCATGGCGGAAGATTGATTCGGTCGCACCTGGAGGTTCCTCTTGGAGCTGCTCTCTGGGATTTTGAATGCATTGATCAAAGACTTCTCTGCCGGACACAAGAAGCATTTCGTGCAATTGGGCTATCGTCAATGGTTTGTTCAAAATGGAAACTACCTGACCCATGAGGTAAAGACCGCTCGCAAGCTGCCGATCAGGCGGCAAATCACAGAAAACCGGACAGTCCGACTTAGCGGTCTCAGGATCGATGGCGCACCCTTTTGAGGCAAGTCTCAAGCCGCCCAAGTTATCTTTCTCGAATAGTTCTTTACGCTCTCGAAGAGGAACTCCCTCTCTTAGCCTGCTGAGTTCATCTTCAATGAGCTTGGATGCCATGGGAGAATGTGCAGCTCTGGATTTTGTGTTTACCGTTCGACCGACAACAACCGTACCGGCACTTTCCAGCGTCAGCTTCCGGTAGACTTCGGTGATAGCGCAGGTGGAAACGATTTCGTCCGTTGTGAGGTAAGCGGTTCCCAACTGGATTCCCACGTTCAAACTCCTCAGTTTCGGACCTGATACTAAGCCGCAGAGAAAAGGCGCGGCATGCGGACCCGCAATTCCACCGGCGAACAAAACCGTGATCTCGGACGGATCAATTCCGTTTTGAACCGCTTTTTCCAATTCAAGAAGGTTCAAGGTCCACAGATTTAGGCTTCCGAGAGTTCCAATGTGACCTCCGGACTCGCAACCTTCGAAAACAAAATGCCTCAACCCTACTTTCAAAGCTTCGGAGAGGATACCTGGTGCGGGGCAATGCAGATAGCAAACCGTGCCCATGGCTTCGATCTGTTTCGCGAGATCAGGATTTCCCGCTGCAAGGACCGCAAATGGAGGAGGATTTTCGCTCATGATTTCAAGGTGAGCTTCGTAGCAATTCCGGTTTATCTCCAAACCGATGAGGCCGACACCGAAATTTCCTGCGGTGGATTGGCGTGCACGTTCAATCGCATCGCGAGCAATTTCCTTCGGCATGTTGCCCATCGCCAAAATTGGGAGGGCTCCTCCTTCCGCTACCCTGGCGAGAAAATCGGGATTGTCGCTTACATGAGCCATGGGCCCTTGTACGATCGGATATTTGGTTCCATGTGAGCGGGCCGTTGCACAATTTTCACCAAATTTCCATTCCGGATCCGCTTTCATTGCTTCGTCATAAGCGGCAATAATATCACCGACACTCCCAAGCTTTTCAGCCAGCCGGCATGAATGAATGATATCTTCCGATAAGGGGAGAAGGCCTTCATCGGAATCAGGATTCGAAATGGGGAGCTTCAATGCCGATGTCAATTCGTCTTCGTAAGCATCGACCGTTTCCGGGGACAGAGAGCCCTCTTTCTGAAGAAACGTCCGGACGGATTTTGTGCCGAGCCGAGAATATACTCTGAGCGGTTTATTATTGATTTCGTTGAGCAATGTCGTGGCCGTCAGATTGAGTGAATTGAGGAACGAGCCGAGGTCTTTGGGTAGAGCGGCTTCCGTAGTCGTGAGCAGATGAACGTCAAGCACGATTCCCGCGCCGCCGGTGGCAATTACGCCTGCCGATGTTGCGGGACTTACCCCCCCACGCAGAAAGACCGGCAAATCGGCTTCAGCAATAATTTCCTGCAAGAGCACAAAACCATTCGTTTCAGAGACCCAACCGGGTCCCTCGCAACCACGTGCAATCAATCCCTGAGCCCCTGAGTCTACGGCGCAACGGGCGTCATGTGTATTACCCACTTCCACGAGAACAGGATAACCGAGACGCTTGAGTATTCCTCGTTCTGCGTTTCTGAGAGATTCCAAGCTTTCCAACGGAATAATGGCCGCTTTTGGAATTGGATCTTGAATAGACTGCAGAGTGCTCAGATTAGCCCGGATACCGTACGGTGTTTTTGGCTTTAGGGAAGGATTGATTCTGCACGAATAATCCACAAAACCTAGTCCGCCGAGATGGTGGATTTTTTCGATGGGTTCCGCAGATTGGATAATACCGGGGTTTATATAGAGTATCGGCAACTTTAAATCGAATTGCAGTTCATTCATGAAATCACCTTTAAACCGCTTGTTTTCTGAGCCTGTTCCGGAGGAACGGCAAATCCATAAAAGAGAACCTCTTTTACGGTATCGATTTCGCTGAGTAGCGATCCTTCAGCTCCTTCATGGAGCCACTTCTGGATTACTCCGTTGAGAAATCCAATTATTCCGTAAAAAACGGTGAAGTAGTTCATTTGCTTGAGACGGCCCTGCCGTGAAGCTTTCCAGCACCTTCGCTTAAGCCCCGGCAAACCTAAAATGAGTTCGTTTATGAACTTTTCCGAAAAATCTCGTCCGAAATCTCTGTGTTCTTGGATAATTACTTTGAAGAACGCGGAATTGTGCTCGAAGAAGGTTAGGTAAATTCTGATCACACTTTCGATGATATTGAGGATGTCGTCCTGACCACTGAGGTCCCTACGGGCCAGGTCGGTAAATTCCGTGATTGTGTCTTCCTTGAGTTCATTAAAAAGAGCTTCTTTCGTCTTGAAATAGCGATAAACCGTTCCTTTGGCAATTCCTGCACGATCTGCAATTGAATCAATAGTTGCAGCATGAAATCCACGTTCAGAGAACTCATCCAATGCGGATTTGAGAATTTTGGAACGGACATCCTGAACTTTTTTCCGCTTCGTTTTCTCATTGTCGACGGTTTTTTTCAGACTTTGGAAGAGCAGATCCTCGAGAAGGGAATCTTTTTTTATCTTGAATGAATCCGCAGTTTCGATGACGTTTCTGTAGAGTTCACGGATGAGTGCGTCGGAATAGATGGGTGAATTAGCAATCGCGTCAACCGCTACACCGACAAAAAAGATGATGATTTCTTCGGGTGAATTTTCTTCATGGTCGGCGGTTTTTATAGTTTCCTGAAGTATTGCGATGAGTTGCGGAACAGCGAATGTATCTTTGTGGGCTTTCGTTCGAGCGACGACGTTTCTGATAACACTTTCGAGATCGTTTTTCATATTGCCTCAAATACATAGGTCAGTCACTATTTTTAATGACTGACCGGCTAGTCATAGTAAAAGTAATAGCCCAGCAGAGTAGTTCATGTCAAGATGTTTCACCCCTCGTTCAAGCTGGGTGTACGTCTCAGACGGCCTACAGGGACTCAAATCACATGTTTGTAGATTGCTTATATTCGAACTAACGATAGATTCGGTGAGTGTAGCTCGAGGCTGACAATACTGAGCCGAACTAAGAATTCGGCTCAGTGTTGCAGGTTTTCATTCTGATACGAATGGGAGGATATGGTTGCGTGTGCGGAGTATCCTCAAAATATTGATGTTGATGAGCAGAAGGTTGTGGAATTAAAAGATCAACCCTACCGCTCCGATTGCCCCCTGCAGGTTTGTATTGTCTGCATTTGTGGGATAGGTTCTTTCCAGAACTACCCACTTCCAGCCCGCTTCCACGTAGCCGTATCGACCAAATTGAAAGGGAACCGCAATCCGTCCCGCCGCATAGCCGTCCCATCCGAAATAGCCTTCTAGAAATTGGGCGGACCATTTGCAATTCATGGAAACGGTCGATTGTCCCACTGTGGTGACAACTCGCTGAATTCCTAGACCTGCATAGGCCAAGCCAAAACCGTTGGATCTACTTCTGCGCTGAAACGAGTTGCTTACGGAAAGCTTGTCATCGTAAAGCGAATACCCGGCAAAGATATTTGAAATTGCGTGCTTGGCTTGATACCAATCGTATGTAAGATCCCAACTGTAAATGTACCGATTCCATTGCGTCAGCGTGCTGAATCCCGCCGGGAATACGGCGTTTCCGAAAAAGAAGAAATTACTTGGAGTGTAGTTGTCTCTCCACTCGATGGGGATGAAGGAAAATCGAATTCCCCAATTTGGCCTTATCTGACAGATTGATTCATATTCCGCGACATAGTCGTACTTGCTCAGCCCGAGATTGCCGGTCAGGCTCAGCTCAGTGCCCGGTCCTCCGGCTAAGTTTGTGCCCCAAATTACTTTGCTGCTGTAGAGGTTTGCGTGCCATAGTTTTGCATTAAGCACGAATTTCCTACAGCCCGGTCGCGGCAAGTATGGAATACAAGGATCATCGAAAACTGGAGCGCACTGGACGGGTTGAGGTCCACAAGTTGCAACGGCCGGTTGAGCAATTGGGGCCGGAGCCGGCATTGGAGTCATAAGTGCTCGGCTGCTGTGACCGGAAGACGAAGAACTGTGGGTAGATTTTGTTCCGGAGCTGTGGCTTTTGGAAGATCCCGAACTGCCGGAAGAATAATCCGGCAACTTTGGTTTGATGCGGTTTTTTTGGTCGGCTGATAGTGTTTCTCCCGGAATTGAAGGAACCCCGAGAACGTCGGAACCGCTGTATGCCCCTACAAGCGGCACCAGTACCATCAAAATTAGAACCTCAAGACAAACCAACGCCTTAAAGGGCTTAACTGTAAGCATACCCTCCCTCCTTAACTGAATGTCCTGAGATGACCTCATTATTCAGACGGAAAAATATGTCAAGTGATTTCTTTTAAAAAGTTGAAAAAATCTTAAATTGAAGCTTCAGATTATTGATAGAATTTGTTTTTTCCAATCTGAATACAACGAAAGCGAAAGTAGTAAGTTAATGATTTACTGAAGTATTTGTTTCAAATCACGGCGTAAAAACAATTAGGGAGTCCGGCTGGGATTTTTGGCGAAACGAAATGTCCATTCAAATAAAAGGGGGGCACACAGGCCCCCCGAATTCTTGCTTTCTGCATCCGGATTAAACCGGGGACTCACCTTTTTCAGCCGAATCAATTGCATTCAGGCTATCGCAGATTTTGCCCAGATATTCATTGATGGCGGTAAATGAATCGAGAATATCGAGATACAAAGACGATGCCACCGGTGCACAAAAACCCGCTTCTAGGCGATCCCAATGAGCGAAACGGGCCTCTATTAAGAGCTGCCCCAGCTTTTTCCGCTGATCCAGAATATGCTGTATAAGGGCCGAATTTTGGATGATCAAGCCGTCTCTGACATTGATCAACATTGATTCCACTATGGAAAATACGGCGGCCAATTCCGAGTGGGCCTTGTCACTGAAAGGAATGCCCTCCTTGGCCTTGATCCTACAGCAGGTGAGTATGCTCTCGAACATGTCTCCGATTCGTTCCATACGACCGGGTAGTCGCACCACTATCTTGAACAAATTGTGACCTATAGTTTTGGAAGCACCCACCAGTGAAGTCGTGATGAGTCCTTCCTGGGCATGAACTTCGTGCGCCATTTTCTCGCATTGAGATAAGAGACCGTCGTCCATGATGACATAGCATTTCGACAGAATTTTGCTCATTTCAATGAGTTTGCTCATCATGACGAGCAAACCCTCTTCTGTGGAAAGGTTTTCCGAGACGGGAATATTGTGAAATTCGCCCAATTTCTCGAATTCGGAATCCAGTTTAGGGCTCATCATCCTAAAGGGGCTTGCAAATATCCGCTGGTCCTTCATAGCGCACCTCCTTGCACCGTATCTAAAACTTGAGCAAAACGCGTGCCCAACAGGAACTTACGAGAGTCAAAGAACGCCGTGTGAAATGAAGCACTTGCCTTCGGAAGGTTTGATCTTACAGAAGACGTGAGGTCAATAGACTTTACAATGAGTAAAATTTCCTGTCGCATACGGAATTTAAGTTCTGTTTGGGAAAAACTGATTATTTCGTTGCGTTGAGAAGATGTTCGGCAAGAAGATAATCCGGAACGAGCTGTTCAACAACTGCCTGTTCCAACGCTGCAAGGGGCATAGAAGGATCGATACAATTATTGATGTCTTGAACGATGCATTTTCCGCCGGCTTTGTTTATGTGGAGTAAACCTTCGGCTCCATCTTGACCTGAACCCGTCATGACTACCCCGATGGATCGAGATCCGGCATATTCTGCAACTGATTGCATCATGACGTTGATCGATCCCCTGTAAGAATCGGAATTCCCCGCTAGGTCGGAGAACATGAGATTCCCGGTACCATTTTCGATCATGACAAGAGTATGTTCGGCGGAACAAAGATAGCAGGAGCCTTTTCGGACGGAAACACCGTCTTTCCCGTGCTGCACCGGAATGTTACTGTGAGAATTAAGATATGCGGCAAACGGTTCGACGTTTCCGGCGGAGGCATGTATCACGGCAATGATAGTGTCATTGAATCCTTCGGGTACGACGGGAATGGTTCTCAGGAGCCCATAGTAGCCTCCGGTGCCGGCTCCAATCGTAATAAAGGTTGTATTCCGATCCGGTGTTCCTCTGTCCTGTCGGGACGTCACCGTAGGCTGAGGAATCCGCAAATATTTGAAACGACCGGTGCGAATGGAGGCGGCTCGTCTGACTTTAGCTATGATGTCGGCTTTTTGGGAATCGAGATCGGCGTCTTCTCTGCGGGACGGCTTGGCTATGACGTCAATTGCACCGTAGCGCAGCGCATCAAAGGAGGTCTTGGCGCCTTCCTTGGTCAAAGAGCTAATCATCACCGTGGGAACCGAGTATTTCACCATTATGTGTTTAAGGCAGGTGATTCCGTTCATCCGAGGCATTTCAACATCAAGTGTAATGACGTCCGGTTTTACTGATTGAATTTTTTCGAGCGCTTCAATGCCGTCCGAAGCCTGATCCACTACCGTAAAACCCGGGTCGGACGATAAGATCATAGAGATTTGACGCCTCATTAGCGCTGAATCATCCACAACCAGGACTCGAATTTTGGAAGACTCGTCGGGTTTCATCGATTTAGCCTCGGCCGGCGGACGAGGCATTAAGGATTTCTCGCGCCAGTTGGATGTAGGCCTTTGATCCTGGAGTATCCAGATCATAGGCAATAACCGGTTCCTCTCGGAATGGAACTTCCGCCAACTTTGGGTCACGAGGAATTATGGTGCGAAAGACCCTTGATTTGAGATGTTCTCGGATCTCATGAATTACTTTGATGGTGAATGAGGCTCTCTTGTCGGCCATAGTGATGAGAAAACCAAAAATTGCTAATTGCGTATTGTGCACACGTTTTATTTCAAGTGCAGCCCTGAGAACTCTGCCTATAGTTCCCATCGAAGCATATTCACATTGAACCGGTACCATATATGCGTCACTGGCGGCTAAAGCTGCAAGCGTAGGATTGTCCAGCCTGGGTGGACAATCGAAAAAAATGTAATCAAATTCATCACGGATCGGTTCGAATAAACGGCTGAAGGCACCGGGATCTTTATTCGGAATTTCACGGAAATCTGACTCTTGGCCAATGGAGGCAACATTCGAGGGGACGGCAAAAAGTCTCGGAAGGCGTGAATGGACCGGGAAAATGGCGGTTTGTATCGGCAAACCTTCGCTCATAACATCCAACAATCCTAAACCCGCATTGTCGTTTTCCATGCCGAAACATTTCGTAATGCCGCATTGGGGATCCAGGCCCACCAGAAGCACACGTCTTTTCATCGCGGAGATGCAGGCACCCAGGTTGACTGCGGTTGACGTTTTTCCTACGCCGCCTTTTTGGCTTATAATCGCAACAAGTTGACCCATATAGCCGTGTCCTATGAGATCTCCATTACCGGTTCCGATCTCCTGGTGCCGTTTTTCTGGTAGTAGCCGTTTGCGGCCTGTCCGAGCTGTTTTTGTCTCGCAATAACATCTTCCACTACTTCCAACACATCTAGAACCAGTGCGATGGTTCCGTCGCCAAGTATTGTTGATCCCGCAAGGCCTCGCGTTTCACAAACATGTTCGGCGAGAGGCTTAATAACTACATCTTGTTCTCCCAAGAGTTCTTCGACATAGAAACCAACGGTTTTCTGTCCGGCGACTGCGAGAACAAGAAATCTATCGGGTTTGCGATGCACTGCATTCTTCAGTTTGAAAACCTCTCTTAATCGCAACACGGGTACGGTTTCATCTCGGAACTTTAATACCTCGAACCCCTCAATGGTCATCAAATCCTTTGAAGAGACCTGAATAATTTCCCTGACGGACGTAAGAGGAATCGCGAATACGTGAGAAGCGGAGCGAATCAGCAGAGTTTGAATGATTGCCAAAGTAAGCGGGATCTTTATGGAAATTTTTGTGCCGTAATCTTTTTCCGAATCTATTTCTATGTGACCGTTAATTTTTTCAATGTCCTTTTTGACGACGTCCATCCCCACGCCTCTGCCCGAAGTTGTCGTGACCCTTTTGCTGGTAGAGAATCCGGGCAGAAAAATCATGTTATACAGGTCTTGAACAGTCAGGGCACGGAGCTCCTGGCTTTCGACAATCCCGGTTTCCAGAGCTTTCTTGGAAATGGCGTCAGTATCTATGCCGCCGCCGTCGTCTTCTATGTCGATTACCACTTGGTTTCCCTGTGAATAGGCACTTAAACTTATTTGCCCCTGCTCATTTTTCCCTAATCGGCGCCTTGTTTCCGGATCTTCGATTCCATGATCTACGGCGTTTCTCACTAAATGGACCAGAGGATTATAAATCTGTTCAATCACTCGTTTGTCAACTTCGGTCTCCCCGCCATTTACTTCCAGTGCAACATTCTTTCCCACCCGTCGTGAGAGATCACGAATGAGCCTGGGAATGCGATTGAAAAGTTGCCCAACCGGAAGCATTCTGAGCTTCATTACTCCTTCTTGCAGATCGTTTGCCACTCTGCCCAGGGAAATACTGGCTTCACCCACCTTTAAACTCAAATCTTTCAGAGTTTGAGCTTCTTTTTTCGTGACTTGTTTGATGCCTGTCAAGTAACGCTGGAAGCTTTTTAATTCGATTGACAGCTGTTCCACATAGGATCGGTTTACAACGAGTTCACCAACTTGGTTTAGTAAACTGTCAACCTTTGATGAATCGACACGCATGGTGCTTATAATTGCACTTTCAACGGAGTCTCTAATTGTGCGGGTCTCCTGAACGGTGGATTTAGGTTCACGGGAAATCTGGGATTGTCGGGGATCTGCAGCACTGACCTCTGCACTTTTCGGGTCTTGCGTGGATTCGCCAATTGGACTAGTCGGCCTCATCTGTTCCTTTACATGCGTTTGCGGAGCATCGGTATTGAACTCTTTCGCGGTTGCAGGTTTTGCACTTTGTTCTTCAGTAAATATTTCCGGTGTAGAGACTTCAATATCGTGAAGGTTCGCTCCAGTGGGATTGATGATTATTTCGAGACCTTTCAAAAAGTCCTCGAACCGGAGAAAACAATTGTTCATGAATTTAAGATCGAGAGGAGACAACGTACCAGTGTTTTTGGAACACCATATCGTCTTTTCGTACCAGTCATCCAAGAATGCGGCCAAACTCTGATAGTCCATGTAACTGGATGAATATTTGACTGCCCTGATATTATCGGCTAGGGATTCATACTCGGCTTGAACCGCACTGTTCAAGAGTACTCGACTCATTTGTGGAGAGACTTTGTCGTGAATTTCCCAGGCATACTGGAGAAAGATTTCAATAATTTCGCGATCCGTTTCTTCTCGCACGGATTCAACTTCTCTAAGTAGGTCCGCCGCCCTTCCACCGCCCCATGGTGAACCAGCCGGCTGTTGAGCTTCGCCCCCACCAAATATAGTTTCAAACTCATGGAGCAATTCATCGTCCACATCGGATAACAGGGACTGCTTCCCCGAGGTTTTTTTAGGGGCTACCCAATTTGCGGCTACTGGGGAACCGATTGCTTTAAGGACATTCTGCGCCATGCCGGGTGTAATGCCTTCTATTTTGCACAGTGTAGCAATGTCCGTCTTCAGCAAGGAATTGATATTCCCAAGCCCTGCTCTCCGTAGCGCGTTTATGACTGCATCGGAAACTCCCGGTAGTTCCATTATGGAGGTTACTTCCGTAGTAGGCGCTGCGGTAAACGTCGTTGTTTCCGTAGTGGGAGAAGCGGCAGGTTCCGGGAGAGGAAAAACACCTTGGGGATAAAAAGTTCTAAGTCCCTGGAGGATGTTCCGGAATTCTAAAACTTCCTCTTCCGTCAGCTTCTGAATGGTCTGATCGATCCCGGTAAGCGCTTTGCGCAGGTCGTCAAGAATGGAAGCAGGTTCCGGATGTGGACAATATTCAAGACCGAGCCGCAAATCATCTATAGTACTAAGAATGGAATCCATGACTTCAGCAGGTCGCAATCCATCCTGCAGATCATCGAAGTAGAGGCTTAAATTCAAGAGCTGATGAACATTATCCTCAAAATTAAAGAGTGGAGTCCCGGTTGCGATCGGATCATCGTGGACCGAGTCTTTGGTTTCCGGAACCGACACATTTTCCACATCAGACCGCAAATCTCCGGTGCTACCGAAGAGAATTGTGGAAACAGCTAATTGTGGACTTTCAGCACTTTCTTCATAAGTCGCAGTTTCATGGTGCTCCGTTGAAATGTCCGGCTCGGCGGAGTTCTCTGATCTCTTCTGAAATCCTTCCAGGAAATGGTCTTCGGTATAAGACTGCAATTCGTCCTGATCGGATTCCCCGAGAAGTTCATCGGCCAATTCGGTTGTAATTTCAGGAATGGAATCGAAGGAGTCTTCGTACATCCGATCTGGGGAATGAACGGGTTCGGGTTCCGGCTCAATATGAGGTTCAGTGATCTTCCGCGGAGTGATGAGATCATTAAGTTCGGACATTAAATCCGTAATAGGACTTTTTTCTTCCTTTTCTCTTGAAACCTCGTCAATGAGCGTCAGAATAAGATCCTTTGACCTAAAGAGAAAGTCCATAATGCGTGGATTTAGTTGGCAGTGACCCTCACGGAGTTTGTCCAACAGATTTTCAACTCCGTGAGTCAGGGCACTCGATTTTTCCAATCCTATGTATTCCGCGGAGCCTTTGATGCAGTGGACAGCCCTGAATATGGTGTTGAGTAACTCAGTCTTGTTATCCTCTTGTTCGAGGCGGATCAGGCTGTTATCCATTTCGTCAAGGAGTTCTTTGGCCTCACTGGCGTAATCCTGAAGTATTTCGGTATCTATCATTTTACCGCCTCGAAAAAATCCGAATATGTGATGATGAATCAGTTGGACGAAATTACTTTGCGGCCGTCGAATTCCGTTCGGTAAAGCTGGAACTGTTTGACCATGTATTCCAGGAGATCGATGTCGGCATTAAGATTGTCCAGCTCTTCTCGGATCCGGCTCAAATCAGTTGCCGACAGTTCATTTTTTCTCAGCAGCTTATCTATTATTTCGAGCCGCTCCCTCGAGTTGCCGATTGAGGTACCGGTAAGTAACAGAATCTCCTGAAAATTCACGGACAAGTCATTCACTGCCGATGCCAGACCAGTCAAATGACTTCCATGATGTATCAAAGCTGTAGTTGCCAGGTTCCCTTTTGCCATTTCTTCGACAGTGCCGCAGACCACCGAAATGGGCCTAAGGATACGGTGGTTAAGAAAATAAATAATGGCGGCGAAAGCTGAAAAACCCATGACCCAGGAGATGACCGCCCACGTGAAAAGGCGATCCGACACTCTTCCTCTTCCGTCGCCGGCCGCGAAGCTGAAAGAAGCGGATATTATGGACTCGTCCGGGTAAAAGAACAGCTCATAGACGAGCTTCGTGTTGCCGATGAGGGCCGCAATAGAGGCAACACAGAAGAACAGAAACCATTTATCTTTTATCAGTGTAGATAAATGAGTTCCGTCCAAGCTCGAACCCCGAACAGGGTCAGATTTTGTACCGGAGAAGAACCGGTGTAGAGCCATTTATGTATGCCGTTTATTTTCCAATTCATTGATCAACCCGGTTATCAAAGCCGCATCCGTCTTGTTGACGAATCCCTTGGCGCCGATTTTTTCGGCTTCAAGCCGAAACTTGTCATCTTTTAAGATGGTTAGGAATACAATATTCGCATGGGGATCCGTGCCCAAGATTTGCTTTGCCGCCGTGATCCCATCCATTTCTCGCATGGTAATGTCCATCGTGACTAGATCGGGGCTGAGTTTTCCGTACAGCTCTACCGCTTCATCGCCGCTTTTGGCTTCACCGATTACGGAATGGCCCGCTGAACGCAAAATCTCCACGATTCTCTTTCTCATGAACCCCGAGTCATCAACGACCAGGACCTTCATACCCATCCTAAACTCCTGGAAATACCTGTTTACATTTCTCTACTGATCCTGAACTGTTCGACCAAGCGTCCAAGTTCATCGGCAATTTGAGCCAATTCGCTAACCGACTGAGATGCTCCTGCTGCACCCTGGGCGTTTCTTCCGGCGACTTCCGCCATTTCATCCATGATCTGGCGAAGAGCCGCTGCACGTTCAGTTTGCATGCTGGTCAGTTCTGTAATGTTTTCGGCTCGTCCTGTAACCTGGCCCATGGCTTGATTCAACTGATTGGAGCTTTCCACTTCCAAACCGGCTTGTTCGAGAATACTTCTACTGAGATTTCTGATTTCACCCATGATCTCGGCCGCTCGCTCTCTACGTTTGCCCTGTTCGGCCGTAAGATTCAGAATGTCCTGTGACAGTGAGGTAAGCTGATTCATAGCCTGCTGAACACTTGTAGCATCCTGAGTTTGCCGCAGAGTAGCTTCCGAAATACCACTAATTAGTGAGTTAGTTCGGCCGACGGCCTCCTGAATTTGAGCCAAAGCTTCTCGACTTGTCGCGGACAGCTTTTCTCCTTCATCGACCCTCTTGTTACTTTCTTTGATAAGGTCGGCAATTTCATTTGTGGATTCAGCGGTTCTTTCCGCCAACTTTCTCACTTCGTCGGCAACTACCGCAAAACCTTTTCCATGCTCTCCGGCTCTTGCTGCTTCGATTGCCGCGTTCAAAGCCAGAAGGTTTGTCTGTTCCGCGATGGACGAAATAACGACCATGATGTCATTGATCTGCTCGGAACTATCAGCGATGCCTCTCATACCCTGAACCACTTTTTCGACGGCCTGGCCCCCTTCTCTGGCGAATTTATCCGCCAATTCCGACTGTTTTGCCGCTTCGAGTGCGTTTTGGGCCATTTGATCAATGGTTTGAGCCATACGGTTGATGGACTCGGCGGTGTTCTGGGCTGCCGAAAACTGCTCGCCGGCTTTTCCGGAAACCTCACGAGCCGTTGCACCCATTGCGTCTACGATTTCTTCACCTTCACGGCTTCTCGTATCCTGGCTTCCGGCATTTTGTGCCATCGTCTCAATCTCTTCAGCCATTAACTGCAACTGCTGAGCAGTCATATTTGAGGACTGCAGAGTCTCCTGTGCATTGCCGGAAACCTGTTGGGCGGTTTGCCCCATTGTCCCGACTCTTTCCAAAACGTTTCGAGCACGTTCGGCCTGGGCACCGGCGTTGACCACGATTTTTTCAGTGACTTCATTGACGGAAAGAGCTGATTGTCGAACTCGAGTAACTGCATCCAAAACCGCTGAAAAGGAACCCTGAAGTCTTTCAAGGAGAGCATTAAATGTTTCCGCTGCCCGACCGGTTTCATCTTTGGTGGTTACCGGGGCTCGCAATGTTAGATCGAGATTGTCGCCTGCTTGAGACATGACATTAGCCAGAGCGGTAATCGGCCTTGCTATGGTACCTGCAAATATGAGCGCTATCAAAACAACGAAAGCTAGCACTATGAGACCCATTACACTGTTGTTTCGGATAACTTCCGGCAAGTAGAGTTTGAATTCGTCGGGAGTAGCGGTGGCACCAATTCGCCAATCAAGACCCGGAAAATTCCTGAATGCGGTCTGAAACGCCAAACCTGTGACCCTGGGTTCGAGCTTTCCGGTTCTGGGATTCGTAAAATTATATTCGACGTTTTGGTCTTTTCTTTTCAAAGCTTCATCCAAAACCGGCAAGTTGATTTTTGGATCGAGAATATTGACTCCTAAAAGGGCGGGGGACGGATGTACGATAACTTGATTTTGTCTGTTAATAACCCAGACGTAACCTGTCTGCCCGACTTTGATTGTTTGGACTATCTGTTCCAGCGGGGACCATTTGAGAAAAGCTATAATTGATCCGGCAACATTGCCTCCTAATTTAATAGGAGCCGCTATACCGGCACTCCATCCTTTACTTTCCGGGTTAATTTGCTCAACAAGAGGAATTTTCTGAAAATCCATCAGTCCGAGCTTTCCATTTGCAGTGCTCTTCAAAAGCTCGGATTTGGAAAAGTCCATTCCGATACTTCCGGGCCAGCTCGAAGCGATTACATTTCCTTTTGAGTCTACTAAGAAAATGCCTTCGTAAGCTCCGTATAACTTCACCATTTCTTTCATAGCATCAGAAGCATCTTCTCTGACTTCGGCAACTTCAAGTGCCTCTCTGAACAACCGCAGGTCCGACCATACGAGGATGTCACTCACACGGTCGTTCATGTAAACGTTGATCGTCTGGCCTGCCGTTTCAGCCACGATCTTTGATTCTCGGCGGGCCGATTCATCCGCCTGGGCCACGATGGATCGGTAGCCCATGTAACTTGAAATCCCGAATGGAATAAGAGAAATGAGAAGGAAGTAAAAGAGAATTTTGTTTCTCAAACTTCCGGTCAAAGCTGCTTTCTTGGTGCCTTTCATGTTGTTCCTCCTGGAACCGGGTCCATCTATATTTTGTTCCGTAACAGAAATTCCATTTTTCAGAACCGACCGATTACTTTTCTCAGGCCTCCATAGAAGCTTGCGGCAAAAGTCTCGTTACGCCTTCGAGAGAGTCTTTTTCTTCTATTGAGAGAATTTTTCTAAAATCCAGTACGACAAGGATTCCCTCGTCCAGATGAAGTACACCGCTGATGTACAAGCTTTGCACTCCGGCCATGATGATGTCCGGCGGCGGGGAGATTCTTGAGGCAGGAACCGTGA
>CAZTJA010000003.1:8426-95607 GCA_964613745.1 uncultured Syntrophaceae bacterium | reverse complement strand
ACGCACGCTTTCTTCCAAATTGAAGGTAATCCCACCTGAAGCTTCGATCTCGTTTTACGAAATTCAAAGGACAAAACAGAGGACATTCATGGGATCGACAGGATCGAGATAGTCACCTCATCGAAATCGGCATAATGGGGAAATTGCATAATTGATCTAGAGCATGCTTTCAGACTGCGAACCGCACTTGGAACTTTCCATTTTTTCCGTTCCGGGCTTCCTTCACGTATTCTTCCAATTGGACGGCTCTGTGAAATGCCGTATGTTGATCCAACACCTTTTTACGCGCTGCTTCAGCTATTGCGGACCGCCGTTTATCAGAAACATTTTTCAAAAAATTCATCACGGTTTGCGACCCGTCGGCTATCAATATTTCCTTTCCAGGCTTAAAAAAATAATCCAAGCCCGCCCACCAATCACTAATGATCGGAGTGCCGCAAGCGGCAGCTTCAAAAAGTCTGATGCTCGGAGACCACCCGGCTTTAATCATATCCGACCGAGTCACGTTGAGCGTGAATTTCTGGGAAGCATAAAATTTTCGATGCTTTTCCGGGGAAAGATGCTCCACTCTCACCACGTTAGGGGACCAATCAATTTCCTTGGGATAAAGAGGACCGGCCACAATGAATTTGTGCTCTTGCAGCAAGCGAGCCGGTTGATTGAGGAGGGCTTCAATTTTGGGTTGTCTGTCATCGCTGTACGTTCCTAAATAGCCCAGATCGTACTCCGAGGCTCCGGTGTCCTTGTAATAGTCGCTCCCCACAGAACAATACAGAGGGCGAGCGCGCCATGCACCGAATTTTGTTTCCAGGAGTTTCAGAATCGGCCCGCCGGTGAATGAAAGATAAAGCTTGTATTTCGGAATTAGCTCAGGATGCAAATATTCGTGATCACCGACCGCGAGTTTCGCGAGAGTCACGGGAGTATCAATATCGTAAAAGATTGGCACTCCCTTTGTGGTTCTGATCACCCATCTACCGACGTCAACTCCTTCCGGAACGTATGATCCGACGATTACCGCATCAGCATGCCGCACCTGATCAGCATATAAATCTTCAAGTTCTTTTAAATGATCATAAAGAACAGTCCGACAGAATTTGGGATTCGGGAGGTCCCGATTTTTGTCATACCAAGGTTTATTCCTCTCATAAAAGGTTACTTGATGTCCCAAACCAGAGAGTTCCGAAACTAAACCGCGGTAGGTTACCGCATGCCCGTTCCCCCAAGAGGATGTAATTGATAATCCAAATATGGCGATTTCCATTCTATCCATGATGTATATCTTTCAAAGCGTTCCCGTTAATATCTTATGTACTTGAGCGGCTCTTTGGTCATACGTATGTTCGGCCTTAACACGTTTCAACGCGGATTGGCCTATCTTCTTCGCATCGGTGCGAGAGAGTCCATCCAGATGGTGATCGACCTCCCTGCCATCTGAAGCGATAAGAACTTCCTTATTTGGTTCGAGAAACTGCTCGATGCCGTACCATGCATCTGAAATGATACATGCAGCGGCTCCGGCGGCCTCAAATATCCTGGTGGGCGGCGAATACCCAAATTTGGCCATGCTTTCTCGATTCACGTTCAAAACTGCCAAACACGAACTGTTCATTACATTATGGTCTTTCGTGTAAACGTGTCCCATATATTTTACATTGTCGGAGAGATCTCCAATTTCCCAACCATTGCCGCCCAAGAGGAATTTTTCCGTGGGTCGTCGTGCGGCAGGTTGCAGAAAAAATTCAGTTACTCGCTTCTCCCGATCAGGTAATCGGTTTCCAAGAAAGGTAAGAGTCGCGGAATAATGTTCGTCGGGGGAAACGGGGAAATGTGTTTCAGGGTCCAGCGCGTTATAAATGGGAATACACTCACGGGCTCCCAACTCGAAGAACGCTCTTACAACCGGCGGCCCTCCTCCATAAGTCAGTATAAGGTCATATTTGGGAATCAGCTTCTTGAAGTAATCATCAGGGTTTGACAATACCCTGTCCAAAGTAGCCGGTGCATCTACGTCCCAATAAATACGTGTCTTGCCGCCGAAATCTTCGGCTATGGCCGTTTCAAGTTCCTGGTCAAATATGCCCAATCCGCTGGCTTTTACAATGACATCCGACCTTTTTGCTGCCTTCAAAGCTTGCCGCCGGCCGGCTTCATTGGCATCAAAAACCGATACGGTAACCCATTTCGGGTCCGACAAATCACGGTGTTTTTGCCTGTCATATGCATCGGGTTCATAAAACGTTATTTTATGGCCTAGTTGAGCCAGACCTTTAACGATTCCCCTGTAGTAAGTCGCTGCCCCGTTCCAATAAGCCGAAACAATACTGGATCCAAAAAAAGCTATTTCCATCACCGTTTCCTTATAAGAGAAGCATTAATAATTGGCGATTCATAAGTCCGCTCGGCAAGGTCCCCCCACTGCGCCATGATGCGGGGCCGGTATAAGGCTTTCACAAATGTCAATTAATTCGAGTGCACGATGTCTACAAGTATGGCGTGCCTGAATCGACTCAATTCCATTTAAGGCCAGCCGATCTGCAAAATCCTTGTCATGCAATATCGTGGCAATTGCATCCTGCATCTGCTTTGAATTTTCAACCATGATATAATCTGTTCCTTCTTTGAACAGATTCTCACAATCTCTCCAAGGAGTACTTACCAGTGGAATTCCGCATGCCAGTGCTTCAAAAACACGTATGGTAGGTATTCCGGGTAACGCTTGAACGTAAGGCTTTCGAGGCACATGAATCGTTACTCCGAAGCGACTAAATATGTCCGGTACCATGTAATTTGGAGTCCATCCCATGAATTTAGCGCCTGCGGATTCTAAAGATGCTATGGCGTAATCAGGATAGCGGACGCCATACACTTCGGCAGTCAGCTGAAGATTCTTGATTGGAGAAATCAAGTATTCCGATAACTCTCTCGAACGTTCTCCATCTCCCCAATTTCCTATCCAGACCAAATCTTTATTCGGTTTCCGAATCGAAGTAGGCTGAAAAATGCTGGTATCGGCTGCTTCGTGCCATGTCCAGGCCTGTGAAACCCACCCTTGTTCAAGATATAGGTCTCTTAAGACTTTCCCGAATGCTAGAACTCCATCAAATTCCGAAAAATCATACTTGGTGATTTCTTCCTTTTGGGTCACGGCGCGATGGTGTGTGTCATGGAAAAAGAGAAGGTAGTCTTTACAGGACTTATGATGTTGTCCAATTGATGCGATTAATTCAGGATCATTCCACTCATGAACAACAACCACGTCGGCATCACACAAAATTTTATCAAAATCAGGGGAACCCGAATTGTAGGTAATGGATTTGAGGTCAGGGAAGAATTCAAAAAAAAGATCTAGTGCTTTGGGTCCGTATTCATTTACGAGATTTGTTCTACTCCAGCCTCTTTCCGGTTCGTACACCACAACTTTGTGACCTAGATGTTTGAGTTCTCGGACGAGACCCCTCAAAAAATGAGCGTTGCCGTGATTCCAATCTGAAACGAGAGAATGATAGAACAAGACAAAATTCATTAAGCTCAGCCTTCAAGTAAATAATTCGACTGAAGGGAAACGGGCCCTTTTTTCAGTTTGATCGGCTCGGTATTCTTGAGAACGAGATCAACATACAAAAGGTAGTAACTTCGAGCCATGGCCTCGGCATTGTAACGGCATGCCTTTGCTAGAGCCGTTTGTGCTAAATGCTCCAGAGCCACCGGATCATTCACTAACCTGTTAATCTGCATTGCTAAATCCTCGGCATCATCCGGATCAAAAAACAGAGCGCTTTCATTCCACAGCTCCCGAAAAGTAGGGATGTCGGAAAGTACCAGAGCGCATCCGGAAAGAGCTGCTTCCAGTACTGCCAACCCAAAAGGTTCGTACTTTGCGCTCGATATAAAAATTGAGGATCGGCTGAAAAGGTCAGACATTTCTGATAAGGATAACTTGCCCAATAATTGCAAATTACAAAAATTGGATTCATTCCCCATAGGACATCGACAGTCCCCGGCAACGGCAATCGGCCATTCTATTTGGCTCGCAGCTTCGTCGAGAGTTCTAATGTTTTTGGCTTCGTCCCACAATCTTCCGGCGGAGGCTGCCAGCGGCACCTTTTTCCCGGGGCGGAAACGAGAAACGCTTCGCCCGTTGAGTATGACTCGTCCACTGTTGAATCCGCCGTATATACCTTCGAAGCATTCCTTGATTGATTCGGATGGAAACACAACACAGTCCGCATTCCTTAAGGCATCCTGGACGATGGAAGCGTAATACGAATAGGATGGTGGAGCAGTTTCATTTCTGACCGCATGGAACCAGCTCAGGACACATGAGTGAGCGACAAGCACACATGGAATATTCCAGTCGATGTTTGCATGTGAAAACGAATTCGCATGAATTAAATTGGGATCAAATTCTTTGGCAATTCGCAGGAGCCGCTCTGAAGCCTTCACTAAGTCCGATTCACAACCCGGCATCCATTCAAGTTTCAAATCGTGACATTCGAATTCCAGCAGCGGAATTTCTCTTGCTTGTTCATACTGTGCCTTTGATGGTTGCGGTCCAAATGCAACCAGGTATATTTCTACATTGGATCGGCTCAATTCGGAACAGAGTTCCATTGAATAATCCCAAACGCCTCCAGCTGTATCAGTAGTCATCAGCAACCGCATCTTCCGCCTTCAGCTGAAAAGACGTCTTTGAAAACGTCATTTTCCAATTCGGTCAGTGATCGAGGGCAATTGTCCTGCAAATCACTGAAATAATTATTCTCCGTTAAGTAGTGATGATGGGCACGCTCCCAAGATCTTTCATCAGGCTGACCCCACATTGTTTCATATAGCGGAGAACCTGGGTAAGGAAATATAGGAACCGGATCATTAGCCCATACCCCCCAACTAAGTAGCTCTTTGCGCCATTCCTGAATTGTTTCGGCATTGTCGTAAGGGGTTTTGATAAGATTTGCCTGAACAAATGGTACGTTTTTTTTTGCATGAATGAGCCGTTTAGTAAGCTCCGTGCTGGATATTGTGGTTTTTTTATTGATCAGGTCTCGGCCCATGTCGTTGAGAGTTTCGACTCCCGCTTCAATTGAAACACAACCCGCTTTTCCCAGCGCTTCGAGCATTTCCAGGGACCAGGAGTCGATTCGGGTTTGTATTCCAAACTTTACATGCCTCTTTTCCAGTCCATAAAGGAGCTTTTTGCGAGGCAAAAAAATTTCATCAATGAAATAGATATACTTGACTCCTTTGTTCATTAATCCATCAACTTCGTCCAGAACATGTTCAACCGGCCTTCTGCGGTACGAATTCCGAAAATATGTTTTTGCACAGAAGCTGCACGAATAAGGACACCCCCGTGAGGCCTCGATTTCCGCACCTGGACCGACAGGCGACTCGTCAAATCTGTGGTGGTGATGTGAGTGCAAGTTGATCCAAGCTTGAGGCCAAGAAATCGGGGACAAACTAAGCAAATTACTTTCTGCGGGTGAGGTTTTATTCCTTTCCTTGGAGTGAAGAAAGCTCAGGTCAATCCACGGCTTGCCTGCTAAATCACTTAGTCGCTGTTCAAATTCGCCACGAATGACGCCATCGCAGTTCAACTTTTCCAGAACGGTTTTCGGACAAGATGAGCCATGCGGACCAACTGCAATGAGCTTTCCTGAAATGTGACGTATGGCGGAAGCCAGCTTCATTGGTTCCGTCAGCTCCGGCTGTGGACAACGCCAAAACAAATAGGTAGGTGCAGTGGATAGAATTGTAAAATCGGGCTTAAATCCTGTTATTGTGTCCTGGATTTCGGATATGGAAAGGTTCTCTAAATGCCCATCGATCAGGCACACTTCGTGACCTGATTTCTGCAATTCTCCATAAGCGTAACCGAATTCGACTGGAAAATGAGCACTCCGACAACCGAAGTAGACACTGTTAACAAACTTCCAGTTCGGGTTTAAGAGAACGAATTTCATTTACTTACCTTGTTACGCTATCAGACCTCTGCGCTGTAGCTCACGCCCGGCCAATTCGCACAAATCCTGTGCTTCCTGGCATGCAAGCCAATCTGAAAGCTCAATCAACCCTTTTTCCAGTGACATCTGTGGTTCATATCGGAGGATTTCCTTGGCAAAGGAGATATCCGAAAAACAATGGCGAATATCACCGAATCGAAACTTTCCCGTGATGAGCGGAGGAAGATGATTTTTTCCAAGAATTTCCCCAAGGTTGCGGCCTATCTGAGATATGGTATAGCGGCTGCCGCTACCTATATTGAAAACTTTTCCGGCGGCTTCAGGAACTTCCATGGCCAGCCTGCACGCTTTCGCAACATCAGTAACGTGAACAAAATCCCTCTGCTGCCTGCCGTCCTCATACACTAGCGGAGGATTGCCGTTGAGCAATCTGGAACCGAATATGGCCAGGACTCCCGTGTAGGGATTGGAAAGTGCCTGCCTAGTCCCATAAACATTGAAAAAGCGTAAAGCCGTAACGGCATACTTGTATGCTTCGCCTGCAATAAGACACATCCTTTCTTGGGAATATTTAGACAGAGCATAGATCGAAGCGAGATTAGGCCGTTTTGATTCGGGAGTAGGAACAGGCTGTAGATTGCGGCCTTCAGCATCAACGGGCTCCCAATTACCAATTTGTAATTGATCTAAGGCGCGGTTTTGGGCTTCGCTGACGTGACCGGTATTGGTTACATATTGCCCCTCGCCGTAAATGCTCATTGAGGAAGCGATCACTAGCTTCTCTATAGGAGACTTAATGATGGCTTGAAGGAGACAAGCGGTTCCGTAGTCGTTCACGTTCACATATTCTTGGATTTCATACATGCTTTGCCCAACTCCAACAAGAGATGCAAAGTGGTAAACGACATCAATTCCTGAAAGGGTTTTTTCCAACAAAGAGGAATCACGAACGTCACCAATTATCAATTCGGCGTCATCAGCGAGATACTTAGGAGGTTTCCGGTCCGGTCCGTGGACCTGTTCAGACAAGTTGTCTAAAATTCGAACTTTATGACCAGCTTGAAGTAATTCATCCGCAACGTGGGATCCGATGAATCCGGCACCTCCGGTAATCAATGCGTGAACGCTCATAATTAACTCCGTATCAATTCTAATTACATTGACCGATTGGCCACATATCATGGACTGGGCATCAATTGGACTCGTGGTTGTGCAACAAAGGTGCCGGCACATAGAGGAAGATCATCAGGTTCTAAGAAGAAGCTTTATTACAGGAACTTAGAACAACGGGGATGCAGGTGCGTAAACGAAGACGCGAGATCAACAATGGGTTAAAAGCACCCAAGCTCCGGTGGGGGAGCATCAGTTTTCAATGAGATTGCTTGCAAAACATCGGCCGGCTACTTACCTTCGAATAATTTCCTTGCACGATCACTTAATGGCAATATCGGCTCCGGCAGACCGCTAACCGTTAAGGGCCGGGAACGCTCCAGGCCGGGGGGGTATCAGCCCGAATTATGAAGAAACTTCTCTTATGCGTTCAGAAATGATGGAGTGCAAAGCGGGCGTAATCTACTCACAGGCTTGTATCACGTGTAAATAGAACCCCATTTAATCAACTAACTTTTACGAAGACCGGGTGTCTTACTACTCAATTATTAGCTACTACTCGGAGGAATTGATATGGCAAGTAAATCTGAAGTGCTTACTGACCGTAAAAAGATAGAGAAGTGGGCTGAAGCCAGGGGGGGAGTTCCTTCAATGGTAAGGGGAACCGGCAATGGTGATACCGGTATTTTACGAATAATGTTTCCGGATGCCGGAAAAGAGGATTCTCTGGAAGAAATTTCCTGGGACGAATTCTTCGATAAATTTGAAGAGAAGGACCTTGCTTTACTTGTGCAAGAAAAAACGGCCGACGGCAAAACCAGTCGGTTCAACAAACTCGTATCCCGTTCCAAATAGCCGATGGTCAGCCCCATACAAAATATGGGGCTGATACAAGAATCAAACTTATCACTCTCATGCCTTGACTGATAAACATGAGCTGGCTGCCCAAACGTATTTCAAACAGCCCGATATTTGTCGGCAACTGGTGGCGAATAGCCCTTATGGGTGTTGAAACGATGGTTCCTACTATCAGGGCTATGACCGTCTGCTTCACTGTCAGCGTGCCCGCGCTGAGTAGAGCGCCTGCGGCCGCCATTCCAGACCCGAACTCCGCCGCCAAGGTAAAGATGACGATTCCGGCGGCTTCCACGGGAAACGTGATGCCGACCGCCGCCTTTACGGCCTCTTGCCGAAGCCAAACGAACATACCATGTTGATTAGCCATAAAGATGAGAATATAGATCGGTATCGTGTATAGAACGATACGACTAAATCTCGATTTAAATTTCTTCCACATGGCACTATATATGGATTTCTCCTGAGGTTGCAGATGCTCAACTAGGGCGCTCCAAGCAGGAGCAGGTTCCGGAAGGACAAACTTTGTGTACATAAGTACGGCAAACGTTCTAAGGAGTGCCGCCAAAAATGTTATGATCAGATATATCAGCCCGGCGGTTCCTGCCAGGGAAGCTACTATCACAGATGTTGTGGGCAGATGAACAGTGAAGACCGGCAGGCCGTTATTCAGAAGATACGTTAAAATGAGCTCTTTTTTCGTAATTCGCTCATCTTTATAAAAATTCATGAGCATTGAATTGGCTACAAGCCCTGAGACAAAACTGGAGATGAATGCGGCTCCGCTTTCGTCCTTTAAATGTCCCCACCTCGTAATAGGTCTAACGAAACGAGCTAATTTGGTCGTCCATCCCATGCTCTCGATTAATTGTCCTACGGCAAGACCTATTGCTAGAAAGAAGAGTAACTGCAGTAGAGGTTTGAGCAACTTTTGAAGGAACTGATCGGATGTAAAATGAGTGTGGCCACAACAATACTCGTAGCCCAAAATGCCGAAGGCAAAGCTGATTAGAATGAACGGCACAACTATGCCGGCTTTGCTCTTTCGACGAGGTTTCTTCATCAAAAAGACAATTCAGGTTAAGGGATCAACTTGAAAATTCTAAATGGAAAATCTTGTGGTGAATAATAAATTATAAATGCCTTGCCTTTCACATCGACTATAGGAACAAATCCCCAGAATCGGCTATCATGACTATAATCCCGATTATCTCCCATGACGAATAGGTGTCCGGGAGGAACCGTGAGGGGTTTCATGTTATCTCTGGGAGTAAAGTCGCCGGAGAAAACAGATCTGTCCCGAAATGCCGTATTTGGATTTATATACTCAGTTCCATTTACATATAGGTGCTTGTTTCTGATTTCCAGAGTATCACCGGGAGAGCCGACCACCCTCTTTATGAAATCTTTTGAGCGGTCTTCCGGATAAATGAAGACTATTACGTCCCCTTTTTGGGGATCCGACAAAACCGGCCATCTCAATTCAGTAAACGGGATTCTCAATCCATAAACAAACTTGTTGACGAGGATGTGATCTCCAATCAACAGAGTCGGTTCCATGGAGCTTGAGGGGATTTTAAAAGCTTGGAAGAGGACAGCCCGTATAATTATTGCCAATATTATGGCAACCACGAAGGCTTCCGAGTATTCCTGAAAAATCTTCCGCTGAGATTTTTCCTGGTTAACGGTATAAGTATCCTTCTGATCTGAATTCAGCTTACGTCTTATCGCCATCGTAATCCTATACTGAGCATCTTCCTGAGAGATTACCGCTCAGTGTCAAATCTCTTCAGACACATTCTATATCTGAGCACACGAATTGAGCACGCAGATGTGCAATCCAAATTACCTTTATAGTTCAGAGGGCCGGTTGTGTAAAGGGTGTTCTGATGATGAACTACGGAGCTGAAATAAGGAATGGTAAATGAAACCGGTGGGCAGCATGCTACGCAGTACCGCCCCCGGTTTGCCGGTTGAGGCCCCTCCCTCCCCCGAGGTTGAGGCCGGGCCTTTCCGTATCATCGGTCGGGATGTTAGTCAAGAGAGTTTATGCTTTAGATCGATTTTTTTTTAAATTTTTTGGCAAATTGCTTCTACTTGCCTGAAATCTATACTGATAAAATGGAGAAACTCTTTGGAGATCCTAGAACAAAAAATCTTTTCTTTCATTCCAATCTGTTAGATCAAAATATGTCTAGTGTGCCGAGTAATCCGAAAACAAAAGAGGCGTTTTCACATCAATTCTTTGCCATCTTGCCCAGATATGCCTGCTGCAATTTTACATCGGATAAGAGATCTTCTCCCGACCCGGACAGGACCACGTTACCCGTTTCCAGTAAGTACGCCTGATCGGCTATCTTCAATGCGGCATTCGCGTTTTGCTCAATAAGGAAAACGGTTACTCCTTCATCCCTTATTCTTGTAATTACCCGGAACACTTCCGCCACCACCATCGGCGCCAGCCCAAGAGAAGGCTCGTCCATCATGAGGAGCTCCGGTTGGGACATCATGGCCCTACCAATTGCCAACATCTGCTGTTCACCACCCGACAGCGTTCCACCTAGCTGATGAATCCGGGAAGCCAAAATCGGGAAAATGGAGCAAACTTCATCTATCAGCCTAAGAACTAAGCGTTTATCCTTGTTGTTGTAAGCTCCGATAATGAGGTTTTCTCGGACCGTGAGATTTGCGAAGATTTTACGACCTTCAGGAACATGCACCAATCCTAACCGCTGGATCTCATGTGCAGGTTTCTTCTCGATCGGCATACCTTTAAACATAATCGTGCCGGATTCCGATGGAATGATCCCCGATATGGCTTTCACCGTTGTGCTCTTGCCTGCTCCATTGCCGCCCAGCAAGCAGACGATTTCCTTCTTTCCAACCGAGAGAGAGATTCCCCTTAGAGCTTTGATACCACCATAAGAGACATGCAGATCCAAGATCTCCAGCATGGGTTGGATTGGGATCATCCTTGATTCTCGCCGAGGTATGCCGTAATGACTTTCGTATTTGATTGGATTTCCCGAGGAGACCCCCAAGCTATGGGCACTCCATGATCTATGACCTTAATCATACTGCATGCATCCATGACGAAACCCATGTCATGATCAATAAGAATTACTGTAAGGTCCAGCTTCTTCCGTATTGTTTCGAGTAGCTCCCCAAACTGTATAGTTTCATTTGGATTCATACCTGCCACCGGCTCATCCAAGAGCAGCAATTTCGGGTTCAATGCTAGAGCCCGTGCAACCTCTAGTTTCCTTTGACTACCGTAGGGTAGCGAATCAGCGCGATCATTTCTCTGTTCGTATAAACCCATGATTTCCAGAAGCTCATCGGCCCTGCCCTTAATTAGCTTTTCATCACGGGAGTACCTGCCCAAGCCTGTAATTGCCTCAAAAACCGAATAGCGTATTGCGGAATGGCCTGCCACCATCACATTTTCCTTTACCGACAATTCGCCATACAACTTTATGTTCTGGAATGTTCTCGCAATACCATTGGTGGCCACTCTATCTGCAGACCAGCCTGTTATCTCAATTTCATTAAAGAAAATTTTGCCCGTCGACGGCTTTACTCTGCCGGTAATCACGTTAAAAACGGTGGTTTTACCGGCGCCGTTAGGGCCTATGAGCCCTACCGTCTCCCCAGGATTTACCGTCAAATCCAATTCGCTTACGGCGGCTAACCCGCCGAAAATGACACTGAGTCTCTCGATTTGAAAAAAAGGACTAGCCATTGATTTTCAGCAATCTTGATTTTGCTTTATGTACAATTCTAAACATTGCAGCCCATGAGAACTCCTGCCGTCCCATAATTCCTTTGCGTGCGAAAAGCATCACGACAATCAACAAAACCGAAAAAATAACCATGCGCATTCCCGGTATTCCTTCATAATAAAAGCCGAAAATCGTAATTGGTTCTTCGAAGGTACGCAGTATTTCGCTTCCCCACGTAATCAATACAGCCCCAATTATTGCACCGGTGGTGCTGCCCAATCCTCCGATTACTATTATGCTGAGCAAATTAAACGTGAACATAAACGTAAAGAGTGAAGGAGAAATAGTGGTTATCAAGTGTGCCAACAACCCTCCCGCTGCTCCTTGAAAAAAAGCGCTTATCACGAACGCAAGAGTTTTTATTCGGAATGCATTTATTCCCATCGCTTCAGCTGCAATCTCGTCTTCACGGACGGCTTTCATAGCCCTGCCGTAAGAGGAGTTCACGATCCTGACTATGCAAAAGACTGTTGCAATTGCGGCACCCCAGGTCCACCAAAGATTCGTGTACGGGGTCAAACCCTTCAAACCTAAAGGGCCATTCGTTAATGGAACGATATTGTTGGCTACAACTTGAATCATTTCTCCGAAACCAAGTGTCACTATCGCCAAATAATCGCCTCTAACCCGAAAAACAGGAATAGCCATCAATAAGGCAGCAAGACCGGTTACCATGCCCGCTAAGAGCAGAGAAATCGGAAACGAAACGGTTACTTCAGACAGCGGCCAAATCAGAGGTTCAATAATAAACGTTCTTAGTTTCTCATCCGGGGAAAGGCTTAACAGGGCACTCGTGTATGCACCTATGGCGAGAAATGCATTCGGAGCCAGTGAGAACTGACCTGTAACTCCGTTGATTAAGTTGTAACTAACCGCTAACACGATGAATATGGCAATATTGTTCAGAATTCGAATCGTGTAATCATCAAAATGTGTGTCGGCGTACCATATGAAGACGAACAGCAAGAGAAGACTTATGATGGTCAATAAAGATTTCTTGTCCTTCATTTTACCCTTGCTGATCAGGTAGTTCCTGCCCAAGAATACCGGTTGGTTTGGTCAGGAGAATCACAATCAATATTGTGAATGCGGTTGCATCTCTAAAACCGGAATATTCCGGCCAGATTGCCACAATGAGAATTTCCGCCATGCCCAGGAGCATTCCCCCAAGTGCCGCCCCTCCTACACTTCCAATGCCGCCCAAAACCGCTGCTATAAAAGCCTTTAATCCAGGCAGCACTCCCATGAAGGGTTCAAGCGCCGGATATTTCATGCACCACATTATGCCCCCGGCGGCAGCTAGAGCCGACCCAACGGCAAAGGTGAACGAAATGACCCTATCTGCATCAATTCCCATCAGTCTGACCGTATCGACATCTCTGGATAATGCGCGCATGGCCATACCGATTTTTGTATGCCTGACCAGAAACATCATCAATGCAAGTAGGACACCCGTAACCGCCAGAATCCAAATGGATAAGTTGGGAATTTGTACTCCAGCGATGACATTCACCCCCTGAAACAATGGAGGAATGGGGAATGTCTTTGGTCTACCGCCTATAATGACTAGACCTAGATTTTCGAGAAGGAAAGAAATTCCTATTGCGGTTATAAGAGCGCTTATCCGAGGACTGTTCCGTAGGGGCTTATAAGCCCCGCGATCGATCAAAATACCGATAATTCCTGTGAGAGTGATCGCCCCAATAAATGCAATAGCCCAATGAAGGCTGAAAATTCCGATTCCGAAAAACACAAAATAGGCCGCCACCATCAATAGATCACCATGGGCGAAATTGATGAGACGTAGCACCCCGTATACCATGGAATATCCGATGGCAACGAGGCTGTACAAACAACCTAATGTCAATCCGAAAACTATTTGCTGGAAAATGAAGGAAGCATCAACTGACATAAGTAATAATTTTCGCAACCCATTTGGCGCTCATTAAAACAGTACCTGAATTGAGCTTCTACGGCATTATGGTCGTGACGTAAACGAACTTACCGTCTTGTACTTTGTTCACCACCATGGCCTTAATCGGGTCGCCTGATTGTGTCATTGTCAATTTTCCGCTGACGCCTTCAAAATCCTTCGTTTCTATTATTGCTTGTCGCAGTTTGTCCGGGTCCGTTGAGCCGGCTCTCTGAATAGCGTCTACAATGATGAAGTAGGCATCAGCTGCGTTTGCAGTAAATGCATCAGGTTCCTTGTTAAACTCTTGCTTGAATAATTCGAGAAACTTCTTGCCCCGTTCGCTTGTCACCATGTCTCTATGGAAATGAGTTGTAAACAAGAGCCCTTCTACGGCTTTGCCTCCGAGTTCAATCAGCTCCGGAGCTTGTACGCCGTCGCCCGCTAGTATCGGGGCTTCCAATCCCATTTCTCTTGCCTGCTTTGCCACTAAAGCGCATTCCGTGTAGTAAATCGGGGCATAAATTACATCCGGTTTACTTTCTTTCATTGAACTGAGCTGGGGAGTGAAATCACGATCACCACTCTTGAATTTCGTATCTGAGACTATTTTACCCCCGGATTTCTGGAATTCTCTTTTGAAAAAAGATGCCAAAGCTACTGAATAATCTTGGGAAATGTCAAAAATAACTGCAGCCGTTTTGGCTTTCATTTGATCCGTCGCAAGCTTTGCGGCGATTCGCCCCTGGTCGCTATCAATGAAGCAAACTCTCGAAATGTATTTCTTATTTTGCGTAACCAACGGATTTGTAGCCGTTGGCGAAATCATTGGAATTTTTCGTCGCTCCGCAGTGTCCCCTCCGGCAAGTGTGTTGCCGGAAATCATTTCTCCTATTATCGCAACTACCTTCTCTTTCTCAATGAGCCTTGAAACCGCATTTGCAGACTCAACTTTATCCGATTTCGTGTCCACCAGCCTTACTTCTACGGGGCGTCCAAGAACTTCCGGCTGCATTTTTCTGGCTATTGAAATGCCGTCCCATCCCATTTGCCCGTATGCCGCGACATTTCCCGTCATGGACAAATATGCTCCCAAAACGATGGGGTCTGCAGCAGGCGCGGAAATCGCAAAAGATAGGGCGAAAACCGTAGAAATCCAAAATGATTTCATTACTACCTCCGTTTAGTTCGAATGAGTTGCAGATAGCTGGGTCCCGAAAAAAGTACAGTTGATACCGAATTATTTATTGGTTTCATTGAATGCGGAGAGGATTTGGACTCTGTATACAAACCGGGAGGTAGTATAAACACAAAATCACTGAAAAAGTAAACTTTTAACCTTTGACTGAAAAACATGGTGAGTGTATTTTCGTTCAATGCAGAATCAGACGAGTAAACTACGAATCGGGGTGATTGGTGCCGGCTCAATGGGCCGTCACCACGTACGAGTACTATCGGAACTTGAAGGTATCACATTCACCGGATTCTTTGATCCCGATACTGAGCGAGCCAACGAGCTTTGTTCGAGGCACCGGTGTGCCGCATATCCGAGTCCGGAAGATCTGCTCAAGAAATCTGAGGCAATATGCATTGCTGCTCCGACTTCTCTTCATTTCGAAATCGGCATGAAGTGCTTGAAACGGGGCATTCACGTATTAATGGAAAAGCCTCTTGCCGAATCAGTGGATAAAGCCCGAAAACTAGTAGCCGAGGCTGAAAAACGGAACTTGGTTTTGAGTGTGGGACACATAGAACGGTTCAATCCCGCCACGATAAAGTTTTTTGAAATCTACAATGCCGGTGACGAGCCTGCTGTAAGCATTGAAGCCCGCAGATTGAGCCCATTCGACGGATCAAGATGCATGGATGTGGATGTTCTCCATGATCTCATGATTCACGACATCGACATAGTATTGGAAGCGGCAAATTCCGAACCCAAACGGATCTTTGCCGTGGGCCATCCGATATTTTCCGACCGGACGGATGTTGCTCATGCAATTATTGACTTTGAGAAGGGTTGCTCAGCTTCGCTGTGGACAGCTAAGTGTTCGCCTAAGAAACTTCGTCGGACAAGGATTATCACTCGAAATAGCTTGTTTGAATTGGATACGCTCAACAAAACTCTAAGCGTCCATAGAGCGGCAACAATTCCTATTGGTTCCGGAGATGCTTGTATGATGACGGACATCAGCGTAGAGCAAATCGACTGTGCCGGCGAGGAGCCTTTGCGAAACGAAATAATTGATTTCATAGAGGCTGTGTGCGCGATTCGAACGCCGGTTGTGGATGGACATCGTGCACTTCGATCACTCAAAATTCTGGCGGGAGTAGAAAAGTCTATACGCAAAAGAAAAGAAATTTCCATTTGAAGACGTGATGATGCATTCAGCATATTATGCCGATAAGAGACCCCGAAGAGGCCACAATGCCGGATAGAAAAAAAATACGTGCTAAAGAGATCATCAAAGATATTCGAATCGGAATGGATGACAAGGCTTTGATGGCAAAATACGAATTGTCCCCGAAAGGTCTGAAAACCATTTTCAAACGCCTAGTCGATGCAGGGGTAATAACTGAATCCGAGCTATACGAAAGGTTATCCGCAAACTTGGCCACCAGTTCCGCTACACAAGTTCGATCAACGACAAGATGCTATCCAGTCGTAAGATTGTCGGTCTACGACCTGGATGATTTAGGTTGTGATAAGTATCACGTGGTGGATATATCCGAAACCGGTATTCAGATTTCCGGTATTGCCGGAAAAATCGGTGAGATGAAGAGCTTTCTCATTCAGGCTGACGAGTTCGGTGATGTCTTCCCTTTCCAATTCGATGCAGAATGCAAGTGGCTTGTGCCCAAGTCTGATTCAGCCCTCGCACTGGCAGGATTTGAATTTAGAGATATTTCGAGTGGAAGCCTTCACGAATTAAGAAAAATCATTAAATTAATGACGTTTTCCTAAAGGAACTCGCCTAACCTTACATAATTAGAGAACCTTGTTGAGAGTGTATTCGATGATTCCGGTGGCTCCGGCCTTCAAAAGTTTGGGGATGAGACTTCGAACGACTTCTTCTGAAACGACCGATTCGACCGCGAACCACTCCGACTTGTAAAGCCCCGCAACAGTGGGAGCATTCAACGAAGGAAGCAAACCAACAACTGTCTCAATTTGATCTTTCGGCACGTTCATTTTAAGGCCCACCATTTTGCGGGCCTCAAGCGCTGCCTGTAGAAGCATATGAATCTGTTCGATCTTTTCTCTTTTTTCGGGATTTTCAAAAGCTTTTTTGTTGGCAATGAACTGAGTATTAGTGGTGAGCAGGTTATGAATGATTCTCAAGCCATTAGCTCGCAGTGTGCTGCCGGTTTCAGTAACATCTACGATTGCGTCAACAACGCCTTCGTTCACTTTGGCTTCCGTGCTACCCCAAGAAAACTCCACTTCAACAGGGATATCCCGTTCAGAAAACCATTTTTTTGTAAATCTCACCAATTCTGTAGCTATTCGCTTTCCTTTTAGGTCTTCAGGTTTTTCGTATTCGGATTCCGCATCAACCGCCAACACCCAACGTGCAGGATTTTGGGAAATCTTTGAATAAACTAAATCGTCTATTACCTTCACATCCGAGTCATTTTCCAGAATCCAGTCTTTCCCGGTAAGACCGGCATCAAAAGTTCCCGCTTCAACGTAGCGAGAGATTTCCTGCGCTCTCAATCGGGCCATCAACAACTCATCGTCATCGACGGTAGGGAAATAGCTGCGGGGGGATATATTGATGTTCCATCCAGCTCTCTTGAACAAATCTACTGTGGCCTGTTCAAGACTACCTTTTGGTATGACAAGTTTTAGTGGTTCTTTATTCATTGATTTCCTGAACTTCTCCTTCGGGTGTTAAGCGTCTGAAAAAACAAGACCATTTTTTCGTGTGGCAAGCGCCATCGCCCTGTTGATCAACAAGAAGCAGTATTGTATCTTCATCGCAATCTATCAAAACTTCTCTTATCAATTGTACATCGCCCGATGTTGCCCCTTTTCTCCATAATTCCTTCCTGGATCTGCTCCAGTAGCATGCCCTACCCTCTTTAAGTGTGGTCCGGAGAGCCTCCTCATTCATGTACGCCATCATCAAGACCCTGCCGGTTCGGACATCCTGGGCTATAGCAGGAACCAAGCCGTTTCCTTTTTTGAAATCGACCAAATCGGCTACGTTGCTCTTCAAATGATTCATATTATTCTTCCGCACCTTGCATGTAATCCTGTTCCACTGCTTTGAGCATTGCTTCCACTATGGTTGCGGCAGCCTGTCCTTTTGCTGGAGAGATTCTACCCTCCAATACTCCTTGCAGCGTATCATTCAAGAAAAAAAGCGCATCTCTGGGGCTCTTGATCATTATACTCGAATAGTTTCTAGACTGAGCCGAAGCAAAACCTAGACTTTCCGTAATATCGTTGCCGGCAGCAATACCACGTGTTTGAAGGATGTCTCTAAAAACCGCAATAGCCTCCGGAGTATAGTCATCCACCTCTTCATCCAAAATACGTTGAATCTCTTCGGTGGAGAAAGTCTCGAGCATAGCCCTATCAACTTTATATTGGTTCATGTTGCCTCCGGAATGATCAGACTTGCCTTGCTCAATTGGCTGGAAGAATTAAGGCAGCAATTTTAACTGAAATAATTGTGATTTCCAAGAGAGCTGAGTCCGGTCTTGTAAATTGCTATCGCGGAAGTATGTCACTGAACTTGATCGTTTGGTCATCCCTTTCCCAATCCATGGAATCGAACCATTTCCATGCTCTGCTGAATGAACAACCAGATATAAAGAGGACTATCAGACCTATTACCAGCAGCCTTCTCATGCGCTTCTCCGAATCCTGTTGCAATTAGGAATTAAAATGGAAAGTTATCACAGTTAAAGATTATTTACCAGATATATACTTAAATTGAAGTAGCAGTTTTACGCTCTACATAGCCTGAATTCAATATCTTTTCCTTGCCATTTTTTGTCCATAATGATATTATCAGGTTAATCTATTTATCTGCACTAAACTACAAACTAGTTTTGATTGCAGGCACATACTTCTGTAGCTTCCTCCCGGAGGATCATATGAGAAAACTCATTATTCTCGCAAGCTCTCTCATCCTAATTTTGTCGCTTTCTGCTGCATCGTTCGGATTTGAGACGGATTTTGATGATCTTAGACAGTTTGACAGAAATCTTCCAGGATGGAAATTCGGGAGGGGTGTTTCAAACGTGCTATTTGCTCCCAATGAGCTTTGGACCAACATGGTTAATAGTGCGATAAACGGAAATTACAACGGAGCGTATGATACGGGTCTTCTGGGTTCGTGGGCCGGTGCGCTCAATGGATATGTCGCGGGGATTTTTCCAGGCACTGCACGCATGCTACAAAGGGCCACTACCGGGGTGATCGAAATGCTCACATTTTGGAAACCCGAGTACGGCCCCACAATGGATCCGGAGTACGGCACCCGGTGCAAAGCGTTCGGGCCGCAAGACTACTTTAATCCAAATCCGTTTTGGTACTGGGGTCCACCGCGCCAGTAGTTAAATAAACAAGTAATAAAAAAGGCAATTCCGGAAGGAACTGCCTTTTTTGTAGCAATCAACAAATAAATTAATGAGATTCTAGAAACTGTTGGGCACTGTATGCCGCAAGTGCCCCATCGCCCACCGCTGTGGAAATCTGCCTTAAAATTTTTGCTCGAATATCACCGGCTGCGAATATACCCGGTTCCGAAGATGCCATGCGATTGTCCGTTATAACAAACCCTTGTTGATCCGTTTCTACCAAACCGTGTATCGACTCGGCATTTGGTCTTATCCCTACGTAAAAGAATACACCGCCTACGTCCAAAACTTCCCTACTGCCGTCCACGG
Source organism: uncultured Syntrophaceae bacterium (assembly GCA_964613745.1). Taxonomy (GTDB): domain Bacteria; phylum Desulfobacterota; class Desulfomonilia; order Desulfomonilales; family Desulfomonilaceae; genus CAZTJA01. The sequence continues at coordinate 76,084 of CAZTJA010000003.1, read as the reverse complement.
TGGATCTTATTTCTAATCCTTTCACTTCTTTATCGCCGGAAATTTCAACTGGAACCGAGTTCCAGTGAATCTTGATCTTCGGTTCAGTAAAAGCTTTTTCCTGGATCTCTTTGACTGCGCGAAGCTTATCACGACGATGTATCAGATGAACCTGGTCCGCAAACCTCGTCAGGTAAATAGCTTCTTCAACGGCCGAATCGCCGCCTCCGATTACTGCCACGTTGAATCCCGAAAAAAACGGCCCATCACAAACGGCACAATAACTCACCCCACGTCCTGCTAATTCCACCTCACCCGGGATTCCGAGTTTTACTGGGCTGGCGCCTGTAGCAAGAATTATTGCCCGACATTCGAAAACTTCATCCGATTGAGTTACTACCGAGAAACCACCGGCGTTTTTTTGGATTTCCAAAATATCTGCTTGGTGAATGACGGCCCCGAACTTCTTGGCTTGCGACTCCATTTTTTGGGCCAAATCATATCCGAAAACAGGATCAGGAAAACCTGGGTAATTATCTACTTTCTCTGTGGCCGCCATTTGTCCGCCGGTCATACCGCGTTCTATGATGATCAGCGGTATCCTGGCCCTCGCCGCATACATACCGGCAGTGAGTCCCGCAGGACCTCCTCCCAGAATTATGAGATCCGTTTTCATCCGGTGACCTTGTCCAAAAGCTCCTTAATTCTGCTCTTGGGCACAGCACCCACGATCTGATCCACCACTTCCCCGTTCTTAAAAAGCATTAGCGTGGGGATACCGCGAACACCGTATTTACCGGGGGTTTGCTTATTATCATCAACATTCAATTTCGCCACTTTGATTTTGCCTGCATACTCCCCGGCCAATTCCTCAACAACTGGTCCGACCGTGCGGCACGGTCCGCACCATGCAGCCCAAAAGTCAACCAAAGCAGGCAAGTCCGCTTTCAGTATCTGCTGATCAAAATCATCATCAGTAACATTGAGCAGGTTTTCGTTTTCCGCCATAGTCATCTCCTCTCGATTAAACGTAACTATTTATTACAATGCACTCGTAAGAATTCCCGCAAACGTAGCTTCAAATTTTCCGGGATGTCTTCGCAAACACACTTACCACACAGATCTACCGTCGTCTTCAATGATTCGAACAGTATTGCGCAAGGCGGACAAACGTCCAGATGTTCTTCAATGAGCCGGCACTCGTTATCTCCAACTTCTCCATCCAGGTAATCGGAAAGACGGTCGCAAAAGAATTTGCAGTTTTCCTTCAATTTGAAGCCCTCCGATGTTCGGATACAAGATCTCTCTCTATATAATAAGAAGTCAAAGTCTCTCTGACAAAATTTCTTGCCCTATGTAATCGCGATTTCACTGCAGCAATGGATGAATCCATTATTTTCGATACTTCTTCCAATGAAAAGCCTTCAACATCTCTCAAAACCAGCACGGATCGATACATTACGGGGAGTTCATCAATTGCTTTTTCTATCTTCTGTTTTCCTTCATTCGATAGGAGTATTTCCAATGGAGTTTTAAGGAATTCCGGCGCAGAATGATGATAATTGAGATCAGATCGTCCACCGATTTCGTCATCGTATTCAACGCTCTCGGGACGATTCTTTCTAAGAAACATCAAACTCGTATTCGTAGCGATTCGAAACAGCCAAGTAGAAAAAGAAGATGCTCCGGAGAAACCCTCAAGCCCTTTATAGGCGTTGAGAAAAGTCTCTTGCAGCAAGTCTTCTGCTTGCTCATTGTCGCGAACCATTTTTCGTATATGTCTGAATATGCGTGCTTGGTATTTTTCCACAAGAAATTCAAAAGCCGAGTAGTCACCAGCGATGACCTTAGCCACGATTACTCGGTCCTCATCAGCCCCTGATTTAGTAGTTCTCATTGACAATGTACTTTCCCTATTGAGTAACCATAATCTCGATTCTACAACTATGTCAAGGGATAACCCCTTCCGAACCTACACAACATTTGTCTTATTTATTTGTTTCAATCCGGCCGTATTTGTTCGTAATCATTGAAAACTTTTTCCTTGTTGACGAACTGGACTGAGACTCCGCCGCGCCTCGAATAAGGGATTGTTGCGCAAAATTCATGGTTTTTATATATTTCTGATGAGTATAAGGAGATCAAATGGAAGAACTGATAAATCAAGCTGCAGATATATTATTTTCAGCCAAAAACGCAGTAGCTCTAACGGGAGCAGGCATCAGTACGGAATCAGGTATTCCCGATTTTCGAAGCCCGGGCGGTCTGTGGACTAGAGTTGATCCGGGTGAATTCTCGATCGATCGATTTCTGCAGAATCCGGCAAGATTCTGGAGACTCCACCTTCAACTCAAATCGTCCGGCGACTTTGACCTAGCCTCGGCAGATCCGAATAGTGCCCATTATGCCCTAGCCAGACTGGAGCAGTTAGGAATAATTAAATGTTTAATCACCCAGAACGTAGATAGTCTCCATCAGCGTGCCGGTTCCATAGAAGTGGTCGAGTTTCATGGAAATCTCCTGAGAGCCGCCTGTATGAAGTGTCGAGCAGTCGAACCCATCAGCAAAGTTGAAGATCGGCTGGAAACCGGAAATGAGGAGACTCCCAAATGTCTTAAATGCGGAGGATTACTCAAACCAGATGCCGTTTTCTTCGGGGAAGCTATTCCATCAAAAGCCCTGATGACCTCTCAAGTACAATCGCAAAAATGTGATGTTTTATTGGTCATTGGAACCGCATTGCAGGTTTTTCCGGCCGCTCAGATTCCCATATCCGTGAAGCTCAAATATCCACCGGCCACCGTTATCGAGATCAATATGGAACCTTCCGCTCTACATAAGCAGGTTTGTGACATCCTACTCTTGGGTGGCGCAGGTCAGATAATGTCCAAGATAATGGATCGAATCGAGAGCAGAATCGCAGCAAGAGTTTCCTAACCGGAATTGGCGTAATCATATTTAATTGATTGCATCTCGGTTAACAGGAATAGGACGTATTTGGACGGGGGTTTTTAGAGCTGATCGATTCAGATGTTTCGAGTGAACTTTTTTTGGAACCAACGGTGATTTCTCTGCAGCTATGATAATATTCCAACCTAATCGATTAAAGGGAAAATATCGTCCTAAATACCTGTCCAAATGCGATACTGAACGAACATACAAAATCTTTTTTCGGAACGGTACGGACACTTTGTACGGAATGAGATACACGGATCTCCATGCGACCGGCTTTAATCCGTAGTTTCTTAGTTTAGTACCCAAGCTCGTCCCCGTATAAAAGCGTAAATGAGTTTCATCCCACCCACACCAATTCTTATCTCCCTTTAAATACTTTTTATATCCTCCTTCGAGAACATAATTGAGAGAAAGACTGTTTTGAGTACTGACAACAAGCCTTCCGCCTGGGGCGAGGGATTCGGATGCCCTCATCAGCAACTGATCGTCATCCTGCACATGTTCAATAACATCCTTCATCAGAATGACATCAAACAGCATTCCTGATTTAGCGGACGGAAACTCAACCGAGTGGATGAAAGTACATGATGCATCGATTCCCTGCTGTTGAACGTGATACTTAGCAGCCGATAAAACCGAGTATTCGGCATCCACCGCCAAAACCATATCGGCTCCGCTTTCAGCAGCATAGACCGTGAACATTCCGCCGCCACATCCAAAATCGATGAACTTCTTTCCACGAAGATCACCCAACAACTCCTTAACAAAATGATTTTTTATTTTGCTGTATGGCTTGGATTGTTGTTCAAGATACCTTCTGAGAACATGTGCCGGATCTGAAGATTTGAGCCAGTGATTGTCGGGGTATGTCTTGCGATCCATCAACAATTCATCAATTCGGAATAAATGTTTTTCCAGGCCTGAAATTCTCTTTGAGGAGAGAACCTCTCCATTCTATGACGACCATTTGTGCCCATAGTGACTGCTCGATCGGGGTTATCCAACATGTAATCCAGTGCATCGGCCAAACTCTTTGAGTCACCCCACGGCACCAGCAATCCTGATAATGAATTCTCGATCAAATCAGGAATTGCGCCCGTCTTTGTTGCAATACACGGAGTCCCGCAAGCCAAAGCCTCCATTAAAATGTTTGGACAACCCTCCGTCAGAGATGGGAGCACGAAAACATCCAAAGATTTTAACCAATCGTAAATTTTTTCATGTTGGAGAGGACCAAGCCAGGTAAGTTGGCCGCGTATTCCCGAAGTATTCAGCATATAATCAAAAATTTCTTCCTCGGAAGAGCGCAAATCACCACACAATTCCAAACGAATTTTAGATTTGTGTTTAGCCGCGGCTATCGCTTTGAACAAATAAGGAAGACCTTTAGCGTATTTGAAAATTCCCGCACACCCTATTTTGAATTCCTCGCATGAACGTCTACTTGGATATTTCTCGAATTCCGGTAACTCAACCGAGTTGAAGATTACTCGTGATTTTCCAAAAATCGGCACTAAACTGTTTGCCATACCAACTAAGTCGCTACTCAACCCCACCACCAAGTCCGCATTTTCTAAACCACTCTTGCAAACGGCGGTTTTTTCGGGGCTAAATAGGTATTTCTTTATATCATTACCAACTATTGTCGCAATTGTCGGCACTGAGTAATATTTAGCTATGAGTCCGACCACGTAACCTACCGGATACAGAAAAAAAGAGTGGAAAAGATTGTAAGAGAACTCGTTTTGAAGCATTTGCAGCGATTGGTACATCATCTGCAATGTAAGAGTGTGTGGACAATCCCAGAGGTCTCGGCAAGTATTGAAAGAACCTTCTTTGCCAAGACGTATGTGGTGGACCGTCAAACCCTCTGCAATTTCGGTTTCTCTGTTTTCGTCTAAGAGCACAAATGAATGTGCGTCAACTTGAAAATGTGCAACGTGCACAATCATGCCGGCATCCCGAGCATGTTTTGCAACACGTTCGGCGGTTCTCGCCAATCCTCCCCACTGAAAAGGGGGAAATTCAGGGGTTACTATGCAGACTTTATGGCCATTCATTATTGCGATATAGTCGATTCGAAATTAGATCTTAGGTTTGTAAATGAGAATCGGCGTTGTGTTTCATAAAGATCCCTGCTGTTCTCCAACCGGTATCGATCTGGTTAGATTGAGGGCTGTTACTCAGGAACTTCATAGCTTAGGCTTGGACGTCGAGATAGTAGCTCCGGTTGGCCGGGAATTCGTCCTGGATTCCGGAATCTCCGTTCGTCCCCTAAGCATTTTAAAGGTATCCGGTTACTTCGATTTAGTAAAGACTTGTTATCATCAATCGATACGGTTGGTTAAAGATTTCCGGGGGCCTATAGTTTCCAGACTGGTGCGAATTGTTGATGCTCAGTTGCCGGAGAGAGACGAACGGAACAGATCGGAATTGCTTTATTGTCAGGACATGATCAAAGAGAGAGCTTCCGGACTGGTACTCAACAACGTTTTCAATCACCGGCGTTGGACTCGATTCTATGGATCAAAACAGGAAATTGCCATTGTCCCCACCGGTTGCCCCACGACCTTGCCGGACCAAGGGGATAATCCCTATACCGAAAATTACTATCCATTATTGTTTCTCGGCAGCGTCGCGGCACCGCGAATTCTGGCCGTCTTGAATGAACTGGCCTCAAGACTGAGCAAGACATGTCGAATCCATCTGATTGGCCTTAACAAAATATCCCTATATGGTAATTCATGCGATAGTGAGCTGACCGAGCTGATTATCGATCACGGTGAAATGCCCGAACAAGAGTTATGGAATTACATAATGTTTGCAAGAGTGGGATTGGCACTCGCTCCGGGTCCACACGTGTTCGAAAATGATCTTTCAAAGATATACAATTATCTGAGAGCCGGTCTCCCAGTAGTTTCGGAAGAGTGCATAGTCAATAATGATCTGATCGGGACTACAGGGTTAGGTCGCATTTTTGAATTCGGCAATATATCGGATCTGGAAAACAGAATTATTGAAGTCCTGAATACTGATTTCGAACAACAGAGAATTGAAACAAAGGGATACATGGCAAAAGAGCATTCATGGAAACAAAGAGCGCAAGTTTTAGCAAATCTTTTTAACCGCATACTTTTAGACAATCGGGATTGCTCATGAACATAGTCTTAGTTCGACCACCTTTTTACGCATTGTTCGGCGTAAACAACCCAAAGATGAAGACCTATCCATTAAATTTACTCTATTTGGCAACTTACATTAGAAAAAAAACCCAACACCAGGCGTACATTGTCGATGGAGAAAATTGTGCACCGGCTTTCAATGACTCTGCTATCGATCCTGAGGAGAGAATGCAATCGGCCATTCCGGAAATGATATCAACTATCAATGATCCGGAACACGCAATTTGGATAAGACTTGAATCCGCAATTATGGATAAGAAACCCGACCTAGTGGGTATTACGTGTAACTCAGGCAACATGGATACCGTCCGAACTATTGTGCAGAAATTAAAAAAATTCCAGTTACCGGTCATCTTAGGTGGTAGTCATCCAACCGTGTTACCCGAGCAGAGCATGAGATATACATCAGCGGATTACGTCATTTCGGGTGAAGGAGAAATCGCATTATCGGAATTTATGAACGCTCTTTCATCAAAACAAAATCTTTTATCGACTGCTTCTTTATGTTGGAGAGATGGGGATGAAATCCACATTAACCGCCGAGGAAACCTGGTTGAGAATCTTGATGAGATTCCCTTTCCCGATCGGTCAATTATAAATCGCGAGGATTATTTCGGAGATGTTCTCATGACTGGAAGGGGGTGCCCTTTCGATTGCGCATATTGTGCGTCTCGTAACATCTGGGGCCGCCGCGTCCGGCTCAGATCCGTTGATTCCATAATCGGGGAACTGAGACAAATCAAGAAGTTCAACGAGGAAAGTCTAAGTAATGGTCCAGGCCCTGCAAACGCTCACGTGATTAAAATCGTGGACGACACTTTTACAGTTAATAAGAATCGTACAATCGATCTTCTCGATAGGATCATAGAACTAAATTGGCGAAATGTTGAGTTCACCGGCGGTGTTCGAGCTGACACTCTTGATGAGAAAATAGTCGATAAGATGGCCCTAGCCGGTTTCAAACGAGTCACACTCGGTGTAGAAAGCGGTAGCCCAAAAATTCTTAAGTTGATCAGAAAAGGGGAAACCAACCAGCAGGTTTCAAACGCCATAAATCTCTTAAGAAATGCCGGAATCAGATCTCATGCTTTTTTCATGGTCGGATTTCCCACTGAGACCCCTGAAGATATCGAACTTTCAAAAAAACTCATATTGCAGGCTCGTCCCGATTACGTCGAAGTTAACATGGTTACGCCGTATCCAGGTACTGACCTTTTCAATCAATTGGTAAGTGTACCACCGTCCGAAATAGATCGATGGTATCGCTGGTTCCACCAGGGATTGTCCACACATTCCGACAGGATTGGGTTCGATTTGGATAAAGAGTTCTCGGATTTCAGCGCTTTTGCAAAAAATTACAATAGAGCCGTCAATTCTTGAATTCGACGGAAACGACCCGAGAAACCCCGGGATCCGGCATTGTCACTCCGTAGAGGCAGTCAGCTTCTTCCATGCTCCGTTTATTGTGGGTTATGACGAGAAATTGGGTCTGTTTTGAAAGCATTCGCAGCATTTCGTTAAATCTTATCAAATTGGTTTCATCCAAGGGGGCATCTACTTCGTCCAGCAGGCAGAAGGGCGACGGTTTAATGAGGAAAATGGAAAAGATAAGCGCAACGGCCGTGAGGGCTTTTTCTCCACCGGATAATAAATCCATGTTGCGCACCCGCTTTCCGGCTGGACGGGCATATATTTCTATTCCCGCAGCCAGAACATCGTTTTCGTCCGTCAACTCGAGTCTTGCGTCCCCACCTCTAAACAAAAAGGGAAAAATTTCCTGAAATTTCCGGTCTACCAGACCAAATGTCTCCAAAAAACGATCTCTCGTGGTCTTGTTAATGTGGCTTATTGTTGAATACAGGGAATCGACGGCGTTTTGTAAATCTTTTTGCTGTTCCAATAAAAAAGTAAGCCGATCCTCAATTGCTTTATGTTCCGAAATTGCCGCCAAATTAACCTCGCCGAAATCCTGCAATTTTGTTTTAAGGTCAGAAATATAATCTTCAGAAAAATCTCTCGACGACGGAGTGAATTGACTGGGATGAACCCCATACTTTTCCAACATTTGTTCAATAATTGACGAAAGTTGTTGTTGCTCTCTTGTTTTTTCAAGTTCGATGGAATGAATTTCATTCTCAATTTGTTTGATCCGTGACGCTGTGCTCTTGTATTCAGATTCGTTTTTACTTAACTGCAGAAAAAGTGCCTCAGATTCATTGCTAAAACGACTTATATTCTCCGAATTAACTTTGCTCTTCTCCAAAGTGTCTTGCTCCTCAGCAATATTAGCCTTAAGTAGGATCGACAACTCTTCCCTCTCGTTCAAGTCGGTGCTAATGGTTTTGTGAAGGTCTTCTAGGAGCGTTTCCAGACGCTTTGTTTGATTCTGTAAATCTATGAAATTCTGCTTGTGGAATTTCAACTGCTCACTCATTCGTGCGGATTCGATTCTAAGTTCCTGGACAAGTTGAGTATTTTCTTGAGTAGCTTTCAGAAGCGCTTCCATTTTCTCCAACGCTTCGGAGCGTGCTTTGTCCAATACTGTTTTTTGATCCGACAAGCTCTCTATTACGTCGTCAACAACGGCTATGTTGTCCTCTAGGTGCTCTTTTTCTTGCAAAAACTGATTTGTCTCCAAACCGATAACTTCGATCTTTTTTCTGCAATCCTTGATATCAACTTCAATCTGCTCCGAATCTCTTTTCAGGTTCGACAATTTACGACCTTCATCTTCTACAATCCGAGTCGATGCCGAAATTTGATCATTAAGTTCGAGAAAACTGGAATCCGTTTGTTTCAATTGTTCGGTTGAATCATTTCTTTGGGAAACTAATGTGCTTATTTCAGTTTCCAAAATCCGGATTTCATCTCGTTTTTCGAACACTTCACTGATAAAAGGATCCGGATTTCCTGCTGTGATTCGACCCTCTTTCGTAATCACGATTCCTTCTTTAGTGACGACGTCAACATGGCAAGCTGCAGAATTGTGGAGATTTAATGCAACCTCCGGATCATTTACGATGTAGACATTCTTTAAGAGTACATTGATTAATTCTTCGAATTCCGGTGAACAGCTAACTACATCTCTCGCTTCGACAACTCCTGATTCCAGGTGACAGTTGCGGTCCTCAGTCGAAATCGGATGGAGAAGGATTAACGAAGTCCGAGAAAGACCTTCTTTCATCAGAGTTGCAGCGGCAGATATGCTTATTTCCAAAGAAGGCGAAACTAGATCCTTGAGTTTGGACCCCATTACTGAAGTAATAGCCGGTCTATATTCAGGATCTACTTCAATTAAGTTTGTAATGGGTCCCCAAAGTAGCTCTTCAAATTCGGATAGAGTAAGGAGGAATTCAGTGCCGGAGCCATACATTGAGTAATTTTTTTGAATTTCAACAAGAGATTCCAGTCGGGCGGATTTTCCGGCTAAGATTACGTCCAGCTGAGAAAGTGTTTCATTTAGTTTGGCCCGATCTCTTTGTATGCAATCGAGTCGCTCTAATAATTTTTCATGGGCCAATTTCAACTCTGTCAAATGCAGTTCACTACATAAATAATTCGATCTATTCTCCGATTTCTCAATTTCGAGATCTGCAAGTTCTCTGGTGAGTTTCTCCAGGTCTACGGCACTTTTACGTGATTTGCTATCCAGCTCTAATGAACGGTTGACCAGGTTCTGCCTCTTATTACGCTGAGTTGCCGCTTCTTGAAGATTACGAAATATCTCATCTTTTAGTTCCTCAGATCTCCGTCTGATCGAATTAAGTTCTTCATCGGCACCTCTAAACTTCAATTCAGATTCACGAATGGCAGCAGTCAGATCGGCAAGTTGCAGTTCTTCTCTCGTTATATTTTCTTGTAACTCAAGTAACCGATCTGAATTTCGCTCTAAACTGGACTTAGCGTGTTTCCTATCCACCTCCTTTTTTTCCAGAGAATCCTTCAGAACGGCCATCCTTGAGTGTGTACGTTCGTCAAGACTCCTGATTCTCGCCAAATTTTGATCGATTTCTCTTTGATCATGCAGCAAATTCTTCTTAATCTTCTCAATTTCGAGGAGCTTGAGTCTGTCCTGTTCCAACAATGCTGAAATGGTCGCTGATCGAGACTCAGTCTCGATCAATTCTTTCTGTCTTACCGTTAGATTCCCGGTCAACACTTCTATCGAGGCAGAAAGTGCCTCAGCTTTCCCTGCACTGAGTGTAAGCTCGCACATCCGTATTTCTTCGGAAAGTTTCCGGTATCGTTCGGCTTTCATTGCCTGCTTTTTGACTGCGTTACTTTGCCGCTTCACCTCTGATACCAGGTCGTTGATTCGAATTAGATTGTGTTCCGTAAGTTCGAGTTTCTTGAGAGCAGCTTCCTTTCTACTCTTATAACGACTTATTCCCGCCGCTTCTTCAATTAGGCTTCTGCGATCTTCCGGTCTCGAAGCAACAACCGTGTCGACTCTACCTTGTTCGATAATTGCATAGGAATTCTTTCCTACCCCGGTATCCAGGAAAAAATCATGAATGTCACTCAGCCGGCATCGAACTCCATTTATTTCATAATTGGATTCTCCGTCGCGGAACAATCTACGCGAAATCATGATTTCATCATAATCAGCTAAACCCGAAGGAACCGGATCTCCATTAATCCCGAGCACGAGCTTGACTTCAGCCATGCTGATTTGTTTTCGGTTATCCGATCCGGTAAAAATCACCTCTTCCATTTTCTTGCTGCGGAGCGACTTGACTCGTTGCTCACCCATAACCCATTTTATAGCCTCAATAATGTTGCTTTTTCCGCATCCGTTTGGACCCACAACGGAGGTCACGCCCGTCTTGAATTCCAAAACGGTTTTATCCGGAAAGCTTTTAAAGCCTTTTATCTCGAGTCTCTTGATGTACATTGTCTTTTTTTGCGGATACTATAACGGCAGGTTAAACGTGTAAAGATGAAAGGATGCTGTTAAATACGCAGGGGTAAGAGATTGAATCGATTGTGCCGGTGCAGAGGAGCGGGACTCAACAAGCGCAAGCATTATCTTTCTCAGGGTAGAAATCCTGTACACCAATTTCAACGCGATTACGCCCGTTTTCTTTCGCCCTGTAAAGGGCTGAATCTACTATCCTCACGAGCTCTTCCCACGATGACCGACTGCAATTCATAAATACTGAAACGCCAAAACTAAGCGTTATCAAAAACACGCCTTCTCGACAAATAATGGGTTTTTCATCAAACAGTGACCGGAGACGTTCGGCCAAAGTCCTGGTATTTTCAAGATCACATCCCGGTAATACGAGAAAAAACTCTTCTCCACCATACCTGCCGACATGATCATATGGACGAATCGCTTTGGCCAACCTTTGTGCTGTTTCACACAACACGGCATCACCCGCCAAATGACCATGACGATCATTGATTAATTTAAAATGATCGATATCGGCCATGATCATCCCGAATGAACAATTTTCCCGACCGGTTCTCGCCATCTCCTTTCTCAACATGGAGAGAATTTCCCCACGATTATATAATCCGGTTAGAGGATCATGAGTCGCCTGATATTCCAAACGCTCATTGATTCGCACAAGTTCGGATTGCAGGCACAAAATTCTATCACCGGCTCTTAACCTGACCTTCAACTCATTCGGGTCGAAAGGTTTCGTAACGTAATCGTCTGCGCCCGCTTCCAAACCGCGAACAATGTTTTCTTTGCCGCTTTTTGACGAGAGGAGAATGATGTAAAAGTATTCTCTTTGATCAAGTCTTCTAATTTCGCTACAAATTTCAATGCCATCCATTCCGGGCATGATCCAGTCAAGGATCATCAAACGCGGACTATTCTTGTTCAGAATTGCCTTCCATGCCTCTTTTCCATCGGAATATGCATCAACTTCGTATCCCCATTTTATTAATTGGGACTTCAAGAGCAGTCGAGTTCCGGGATCATCTTCAGCAATCAGAATCCTCAAGAGATCTCCTCTTTTAGCTTTTGCAGGGCGGCACAAACGAAATTTAATTCAATTTCCAATTCGTTCATCGCGGTTGTAACGGATGCTCCATCATGATCAGTCCCTACGGATTCCAATCTTGCAGCCAAAATTGCTGCTTTTTTTGCCGAGAAATTAGCAACTGAACCTTTTATGGCGTGAGCCGAACGATGGATCTGCTCCCAATTCAGGGTTTCGGCTGCACTGCGTAACTCAAGAACAGACCGGGGGCAGTCTTCAAGAAATATGTCGATCACCTCTCCCAGCAACTCGAGATCCCCACCTACTCGGTCAAGCAACTCCGCCTTGTCGATCACATCTTTAACATCCATTTCTATTCCCATTCAGACCAGAGATTCCGTTTGTGTTAATCGGATCATGACTCTGCCGGCCAATCTTATTACCTCAAGGTTGATCACGGGTAAATACCTCTAATCACTATCGCATCTGCTATTCGCTTTATAGCGAGGATTTGAGCTGCCTCTCGATTCGGCACTTTGTATATCCTTACTGATTCCATCACGCTTTCAAAAGCTCGCAGCATCAAATTCTGCAGCTTTATGTTTATTTCTTCTACCGGCCAGAAGAATGATTGGAGGTCCTGCACCCATTCTAAGTAGCTAACCGTGACTCCACCGGCATTACATAATATATCCGGTATGATGAATACGTTCCTGTCGTTCAGAATGTCGTCAGCATCCGGAGTAACAGGACCGTTTGCACCTTCGGCGATTATTTTTGCCTTAATTTCGTTAGCGTTTTTTGTCGTGATTTGATTTTCGATCGCGGCTGCCACAAGTATGTCCACATCCGCCGTGAGAAGTTCTTCATTGGAGATATTGTCGGAATCTTGAAAATCAGCTATGGATCCACTTGTTTCAGCATGTCGGGACAATGCCAATGGGTCAATGCCGGACTCGCGATATATGCCGCCTTTAGACCCCGTAACGGCTACAATTTTGAGACCGAATTCGTGAGCCAATTTAGCCGTAACCGAGCCTACATTTCCGAATCCCTGTATGGCTACTGTAACATCTTCCTTTCGCATTCCAAGTAGCTTCAGAGATTCCATTATTGTGACGGCCACGCCACGACCGGTCGCCTCAGTTCGCCCCAATGATCCACCGATCTCCACAGGTTTACCGGTTACCACCGCAGGTACGGAAAAGCCTCTGTGCATTGAATAGGTGTCCATCATCCAGGCCATTACCTGTGGGTTGGTTCCCATGTCCGGAGCTGGAATATCACTTTCAGGCCCCATCATGAGACTGATCTCAGTGGCATAGCGTCTGGTTAGACGTTCTAGTTCTCGTTGGGACAAAGTTTTGGGATCTACGACAACCCCGCCCTTAGCTCCTCCGTATGGTAGGTTCATCAGCGCGCATTTCCATGTCATCCACATGGCCAATGCTCGTATTTCATCCAAAGTTACATCCGGAGAATATCGAATTCCTCCTTTAGTAGGACCCTTTACCACCGAGTGGTGAACGCGATAACCTCGAAAAACCCTGATATCCTTATTGTCCATTTCGACCGGGAAGGTGACGGACAATTCACGCTTAGGATACCGTAGCGTTTCCATAACTCCTTGTTTAAGGTCGAGATGAGATATTGCTTTTTCAAACTGGGCAAGGGCGTTCCCGTACGGGTTATACTCATCCGGTTCTATGTTGTCCTTCAAAGATCTGGAAATAGAAAATGGACAATGGGTTTTTGCATTCACTCCATTATCGGACATGGCATTCTCCCGTTCTCCAGCTTGCTCCAAATTGGAGCTCACCTTAATAACAATTAAAGCATCGAAGAATTGAGCAATTCTTTGCTACTATTAAAAAAACCTTTTTACTGCCTCGTCAATTCGTTTCGTAGTCTTTTCTTTTCCGAGAAGTTCGAGCATTTCGAATAAGCCCGGACCAACGGAAGTACCGGAAACGGCGGTTCGAACGGCATTTATGAGCAAACCTGCTTTGATTCCCTTTGTTTCTGAGAATGTGCGAAAAACATCTTCGGCGTGCGTGTGAGAAAAATCCGGAAGCTCGGCAAGATTCCGGCTCAAGTCCGGCAGCAATTCCTTGAGTATCGGATCCTTAAAATTCTTCTTAACTGCCTTCTCGTCAAAAGGAAAGTCATCAGTGAAGTAGCACCGTCCATTTGCAGAGAAGTCTTTGATGGTGAGATATCTGGCTCTTATCAGGTCCACCGTAGTCACAAACCAATTGCGCCGATCCGCTTCATAGGTTTCACTCCAGAGTCCCTGTGCTTCTAGTTCCTCTTTAACATATGGTAAAAGCTCCTGTATCGGCATGGTCCGGATATAGGTCGAATTAAAGTGAATGGCCTTGGGATCCGTCCAATTTCGCTCGTCACCCGGAACATAGTTGAATATCGAATTTGAGCGATTGATCCGCGCTAAATCGAATACTTCAACCAGCTCCTCCCTGGAAAAAAACTCACGCCCATCAGGTGAAGACCAGCCAAGAAGAGCCATAAAATTACAGAGCGCCCAGGGCAAGAATCCACGATTCTTGTAAAAGGATATGGTAACAACTTCACCGTGAGTACGTTTGGAAAGTTTTGCTTTCTTGTTGTCAAGCGTGAGCGGCATGTGAGCAAAAATGGGCGGCTCAATTCCCAGTGCCTTATACAGCAGAACCTGCTTAGGTGTGTTCGCGAGGCCGTCCGCGCCCCGTATCACGTGTGTTATTCGATCCAAGGCGTCATCGACGGCATTGCTCAGAATATATAAAGGTCGTCCATCGGATCGTACGATCACAAAATCCTCTATATCTTTGCACTTTTTTTCAACTCTGCCATAAACGGCATCATCGAACGCAATTATCTTTTCACCATCTTCGGGTACCTTGAACCTTAAGACAAATGGAACTCCGTTTTCGATTCTCTGAGAAATATCGGTTTCAGATAGTTTTCTGCAACGACCATCGTACATAAACGCAGTTTTCTTGTTCTCGGCTTCTTTCCTTTGTTGATCAAGTTCCTCTTTGGTGCAAAAGCAGCGGTACACATGTCCGGATTGAAGCATGCGATGGGCCGCTTCAACATGCTTTTCCAGATTTGCCGTCTGTAAATATGGTCCTTCGTTCCAATCTAAACCGAGCCAAGTTAATCCATTAAGTATCTCTTGAACGGATTCTTGAGTAGATCTTTCCAGATCGGTATCCTCGATACGCAAAATGAAAGTTCCATTGTTCTTCTTAGCCCAAAGCCAGTTGTAGAGGGCTGTTCGAGCCCCGCCTAAATGCAGATACCCAGTGGGTGAAGGGGCGAATCTCACGCGCACATTCTTGGAGTTTGAGTCAAAATTCATGGAAAATTGTAACCTTAACTATTTTATTGGATTCAGGATCACAACATCGGATTGGACTGATCTTTTGAAAGTATTTCTGTCCTCAAGAGAACCCACGATGTCTCCGCAATGCATAGGTACGGCGACTTTCGGGTTGAAACTTTTTACTGCTTCAGCAGCTTGCTCAACGGTCATCGTGTATGTTCCGCCAACGGGTAGCAGCGCTACGTCCGCCTTGATATCGGCCATTTCCGGTATATGATCACTATCGCCGGTATGGTATACACGAACACCATCAAGAGTGACAATGTAACCAACCCAATTATTATTTTTCGGGTGAAAGTCCTTGTCGGTATTATATGCCGGGACGGCTTCGATCAGTGTGTCAGCAATTGTAAGCGATTGACCTGGTGCAATTTTTCTAAACGAAGATCCGAATCCCGCATCACAATCGGGCGGTCCCACTATGATGGTCGAATCTTTACGTATCTTTTCGATATCTTCTTTGGATAAATGATCAAAATGACTATGTGTTATGCAGATGATGTCCGCAGGTTCAGCACTCGCCAGCTTCCAGGGATCTATATAGACAACCGCTTTAGAACCTGATATGCGAAAAGACGCATGTCCCAACCAGGTTATATTCTCCTTGACAAAAGCCGCTGCATCCATTTGTCTCCTCCTAAGAGTTCATGTGATATTGCTCACTACAAAGCAGTGCATTTTCACCAAAGTGAATCTCGATTGCCTGTTCCAAATTTAGATTCTATGTGCGATGTGTACCATTTGCAATGAATAAGCTTATGATGGACCTTGCAACGTCGGGTTGTACGTCATCTGAGCTATAGACGCCTAGAGAGTGGAAAAGCGAAGGGCTACTATGAAATCAACTCCTCCTGAACCGAGCCGGACACGGACAAATAATGACCCGATCATGATCATACTCGGAGTTCTGCTGATCACTTTATTTCTATTCAGTGTGTTTGTAAGTGTAAATTTTTCGGAACTTGGAGCTAAAAGAATACGCGGTCCGGTAAAAGATCCCAAGATCGGTGGAGTTTCAGATCATCGCTACTCGGCACAAAATCATCGTTCAGCATCCGGCAGCGTTCAACCGGAAGGGTGTGTCTGGAGTTAATCCGGGCGGTTGCCGTCAGACGGGCTTACAGGGTCACCCAGGCCGTTTCCTGTCGGCTATTCGAGTATACTCTATTGACGTTCGGATATCACGTTTGCCGGATTTCCTTATAGATGAACACTACCCGGGTTTTCCTCAATTGTACTGAATTCATGTAATCGGAGAAATTATGAGAGCGGTTTTCGGAACCTTGGTTCGTTTCTTTCTAACCGGAATTGCAACAATTTTGCCTTTTGTAGTAACAGTGTTTGTGGTCACCTGGATCGTAAAAATAGCAGACGCATACATTGGTCCCAGCAGTACTTTCGGCATGTTGATCGTGAAAATTGCCGGTCCTTCCAACAGATATCCTGCATATTTGACTGGATACCTGGTCGTAGTAATTGTGCTTATTCTTCTGGGTTTTCTCGTCAACCGCGCAACAATAGCCCGCTTCCATGCGGCTTTGGATAAAATGTTCGCAGCTATACCGCTCTTCGGCAAAATTTATATGGCCGTAGGTCAGGTGGTGGATCTCTTCGGAGCAAAGGATCAGACCGGACTTGAGAGATTTGGAGGGGTAGGCATAATCACCCTCGGTAATGCGAAGATGTTGGCGCTCTTGACCTCATCAGAATGCTACACACTGACGAACGGTGAAAAATTTTATCTCGTTTTCGTCCCCAATTCTCCCATTCCCGCCACGGGGTTTAACCTCCTTGTTGCCGAAAAAGATTTTTCCAGACTTGATATGCCTGTGGAAGATTTGGCGAAGTTGCTCATGTCTTTGGGTCTCCTGGGCCCACAAGTATTGCGGAACGCTACAAAATCTTTGAACCCTGATGGCCATGACGAGCAGCTAAAACTGTTAAGTTGACGAAGTAAGTTTAGCCAATTCATTTTTGCTCCTCGTTTGATCACAGTAATCTCATTTCATGAGGAACGTGGTGTCGATGTCTTTGTCCAATAAGATCAGTTCTGCGAGGCCCGCCTGCAGTAGATTAGGAAATGTCCATATCGGATGAATAAAGCCTATGGAGACACAATGAAGATTCCTTTGGTTTCTGCAAGGAGAATCATTCTTGCAGCAGTGGTTTGTTTAAGCCTGGTTTATATTCCGGAGAACGCATCAGCCCAAGCCGGCAAAGCCGCAATGAAAGAGTTGCAGGATTCTTTCCGTCAGGTGTCTAAAGCCATCAAACCTGCCGTCGTAAATGTAACCGCAATCAAGCGAGCGGCCGTTCGTGCGGATCCCGACATTGAAGCTTTCTTTGAGAATCATCCTTTTCGTGAGTTTTTTGGCGACGATTTCATGAAAAGGTTTTTTGGCGACAGGGGTGGAAGGTCTTTTCAGGACCGACGTCTAGGAGTCGGGTCTGGTTTCATTTTCGACCCTCGTGGATACATTCTGACGAATCGCCATGTGATCAACGGGGCCGACGAGATCCAAGTAACCCTGGAATCAGATAAGAAGTACAAAGCCAAGTTAATCGGAGCCGATGCTCGTACGGATATCGCAATCATCAAAATAGATGGCAAAAATTTTCCCCATGCTTCCTTGGGTGATTCAAGGTCCCTCGAAGTAGGAGACTGGGTTCTTGCGGTAGGTAATCCCTTCGGTTTGATGCGCACGGTAACAGCTGGAATAGTCAGCGCTACAGGACGAAGCCACATGGGAATTCTCGATCACGAAGACTTTATCCAAACCGATGCTGCCATAAACCCGGGCAACTCGGGCGGTCCGCTCTTAAATATCGACGGCCAGGTGGTCGGTATAAATACGGCAATTCTTTCACGCAGCGGGGGATATATGGGAATAGGGTTCGCCATCCCAATAAATGTGGTCAAGAAAATCGCCGATTTGGCAGTAGCCGGAAAACCAATTCCACAAGCCCCGCAGATGAAACGTGAGGCGAAGCCAAAAAGTGACGAAACGTCCAGAATTCCTTCGCAAAAAGGCATCTTCGGCTTTCCGGGCGACATTTAAGTCTCTCATGAATCTATTTCATTGCCAACTCAACTACGGGTTGCACGTACTGTTCGACAGACTAAACCTGATTAGCCGATGCAACTGAGAGCACTTACGGGTTTTGAGATGACTCAGTCAACGGAAATCAGCATTTGGAATCCACTCGGAATCAGTATTTTTCGGCATCTCTGGTTGGCTTCTCTCGTATCAAATCTAGGTACATGGATGCAAAACTTGGGAGGGGTATGGCTGATGACCTCTCTCTCCCCTTCCCCCCTGTTTACGGCTCTCATGCAGACCGCAACAAGTCTCCCTGTTTTCTTTGTAGTCCTTCCCGCTGGAGCATTAGCCGACGTAGTCGATAGAAGACGATTTTTATTGGTGACCCAGGGATGGATGCTCTTGGCCGCGGCGGGACTGAGCGTCGTAACATTTCTAGGCATGTCTTCACCTTGGATTTTACTGGGGTTTACCTTTGCTCTTGGTCTGGGAGCGGCAATGAACATGCCGGCGTGGCAGGCAATAATGCCGGATCTCGTGCCCCGCAATGACTTACCTGCAGCAATAGCCCTCAACAGTATGACTTTCAATCTTGCGAGATCGATCGGTCCTGCAGTAGGTGGAATTGTGGTTGCCGCCATGGGACCTGCATATGTGTTTCTTATCAACGCTCTTTCCTTCGTGGGAGTTTTGGCGGTTATCTACTTCTGGAAAGAAACCCCGAAAAAGGTCGATAGTCCTCCAGAGCAGGTAATTGGAGCCATCCAGGCCGGCTTGCGTTACCTATTCAATTCATCCTCGCTTCCAAGAATCCTTGGTAGAAGCTTCCTTTTCATTATCTCTGCAGGTGCACTATGGGCGTTGCTTCCTGTTGTGGTACGCAAGGAGCTGAATTGGGATTCCACTGGATTCGGATTACTGCTGGGCAGTCTCGGGGTCGGAGCCCTCATGGGTGCCTCGGTCATGCCTTTTCTCCGAAACCGATGTGGAGTCAACTTCCTTCTTATTTCCGCATCTCTCGTTTTCGCTCTGGGAACACTGGCCTTGGCTCAATTCAGAAGCCCCGTGGCGTTAATACCTGCTCTTCTCTTTTCAGGTGCCGCCTGGACTATAACCATGTCTAATTTCAATGTGGCCGTTCAAACAACTTCACCCTCATGGGTTCGAGCCAGAGCTTTGTCTTTTTACACATTGGTTTTTCAGGGAGGATTGGCTCTGTCGGGGGTCATGTGGGGCTTTATAAGTGACTACCTCAACGTAACCTTGGCTCTAAGCGCAGCCGCTATGGTACTGCTTTTGACTCTTGTTCCGGGCATCAAACGACCGTTAGAGCAAGGAAGCGAGCTGGATTTGTCTCCTTCTATGCATTGGCCGGAACCGGAACTGGTTGTGGAACCCCAACCAAATGACGGGCCTCTACTGGTGACGGTCGAATATACGATCAAACCGGGTACCGAAAATCAGATGTACAAGTTGCTTTTCGACATTGGAAAGATCCGTCGACGAAATGGAGCCATGGACTGGAACGTCTACCAAGATCTTGCATCTCCTCAGCAGATTGTAGAGACCTTCACCGTAGTGTCGTGGGCTGAACATGTACGTCAGCACCATCGCGTCACATTGGATGATAAAAAAACTGAAGAAAAACTGAGCGAATATCTTTCAGGAGAAAATCCAATTAAAATCAGGCATTTGATAAGTGGATTCGGAAGAATGCGCTAAACGAATATCCTCTAAATTTCATGCACGTGTGACTTTTCCCCTCCATTTTGCCGCTCTTCCGGCATACGGGTTTTTTATCCTCATTAAAGGCGAACATTTTGCTCATTACGCAGTAAAGAAGATTGCCAATTATTTGATATTTCGCACATTCAAAGACCAATCCTGAGAAGGCACATTTCCTGCATAATCCCCTACCAATACCTTAATTGTTGGAGGGGTACTTCATGATTGATGTGAGACCCGTAAAGAAGGAAATGTTGGTTTCACCAATTAATTTGCAAGTGAATCAAGATCTCGATTTCTTGGAAGCTCGTACATTGGCGGATCGACAGGCCAGGAGAATAAGCCCAGAATCAAAGTTGCTGGCATGGTTCGACAAAAAATCCTGGAAACACATGCCCCAAATCTCGTATGGATGTCAGGAGAAACCTAGCTGGCTCGTTTATGCTCAAAATCGCGGTGGAACTATTACCGTTGATATTAATGATGAAGAGTTTGTATTTATCTATAGAGGACAGTCCTTGTATCCTTAATTAATCCAGTGAGGCTCATTATTGAGCCTCCTTCCGTTTCCAACTATTTTCTAAATTCTCGTCTAAAACCAAATTCTTTAATTAGCCTTTGTGCGGACCGATAAGCGTTTTCTCGACTATGAGGCCTTGCTCAGTCTTAGAAAAAGTCTCATCATCAAGTTCCATGAACCATCCGTCTTCTCGAAGTTCGGGTGCTTTGCGTATTATCCATTTTTTCGAGAAACTTAGAATACTGACGGAAAGGGAGTCTGCTCGAATGTCCAGTTTGCCCCCGGTGATGGTCATAGTTCGGGATTTAAAATCTGCTCGACCATCCGCGTATATGTTGAGATATGAACCTTTTTCTCCGTTCCATTGACCGATGTAAGATGCGAATTGCGGATCAATTCGGTTGTATGAAAAAGGATTCACAACCTGAGGTAGACCGGTTCTCAATGCTAGAGTGACCGCCGCTGCCGACGCAAAAAAAATAATAGTCCCCAGAATTCCGAGTGTGCGTCCCAATTTGAGCAAGCCGATTCGTTGGTCCGACATAAGGCCCGCGCGAATCTTTTTTAAATCGGAACGGCCGATGAGCCATGCCATTATTCCGGCGAGACCGCAGGTAAATAAGGATATCGCTCCCAAAAAGAGTACGAATTCAGCATGATTGGGTTCGACACGAGACTCGAAGATTGTGTGTTCCGGCTCTGAAAAACTCGTTTGCGCTGTTACTGGGGGATCTGCTTCTGCAGTATGGGTATTATTATCCTGCGAAAAATGGTCCATAAACGACCTACAAAAAAAGAAGCCCGGACGGACTGTGACAAAAGGGTATGGCTCCAAGCAAAGGAGGATACGGTCGTTCCGCCGGGCGAATTGCAAGGCTAGCGACTATAGCAT
Source organism: uncultured Syntrophaceae bacterium (assembly GCA_964613745.1). Classification (GTDB taxonomy): domain Bacteria; phylum Desulfobacterota; class Desulfomonilia; order Desulfomonilales; family Desulfomonilaceae; genus CAZTJA01. The sequence continues at coordinate 54,466 of CAZTJA010000003.1, read as the reverse complement.
AAAGTAGCTGAAACAAAGTGTCAATTAAAAATTTGAACAGGCGTCAGTCCAATCGACGCACAAGATTGATCAATATGGGAGCGAGATATGCCACTGTATTCTTGAATTTTCGCACAAACCACCTGCGTTTATATTCTAGATATACTGAATTGTGAAAACTGAATGGATCCCGGATCGCCCTCCTCAGATCCTGACGTTCAGGCGGACGCGCCGTATACATGTCATCGGAAATGACGCGGATTGCAAGGAAGGGAATCCCTAATGATCGCGCCCGAAGTCCTACAGCATGGGTTTCCATATCCACTGCATCCGCCTGAGTTTTTTCGTGCAGCATCCTCCGTTCATTTGTATCGAAAACTGGTTTATTCACAGTGACAATAGTGCTCACACGTGAATGCTTGGAATGACGAGCACAGATCTTGTGCATTTTTTGAACAAGGTCTCCATCCCAACAAACGGAATCGTGTGGTTCAATACCGAAAAGGGTTCGTCCCGATACAACGACATCACCGATTTTGAGTTCAGGGACGAGAGCCCCCGCTGATCCTGCACATACAATGGCTGAAGGCTTGAATTCCTGGCCATCAAGTATTTTTGCTGCTTTTAACGGTCCCATGCCGCATCTGATGACGTAGAGATGTCTTCCTTCAAAGTAAACGAGTCTGTATACTCCCGAAGAAGATCTCCAACGCCGAACGGTTTGAACTTTCTGCAAAAAGGGAAACGCTTCCATACCCATCGGGAAGACTATGGCCGGGAGTTCATTTTGTTTGTTAATATTTTTCACGGAATATATATTACCGACGTCATCTCTGTGAATCCAGGGCTTACTAATGGAACTCGACGGAATCGATAAGAAAATCCTCCTTGCATTGCAAGGTGACCTTGATATGTCGCTTGAGCCTTACGAGATCATGGCACGGGAAATCGGCGTGTCGGAAAAGGAAATAATAGACCGCATCCGGCGCATGCAGGAAGACGGCGTTATCAGACGAATGGGAGCCATGATTCGCCACATCGAGGCCGGCATCGGATTCAACGGCATGGTCGTTTGGACAGTAAATCCCAATCGAATCGAAGAGGTCGGAAACATTCTGGCTTCTTCACCTGAAGTGAGTCATTGCTATCAGAGGCCTCCTTTCGGAGAAAAAAAGGGCACTTTATTCACCATGGTGCATTCCGATTCGAAGGAAAAGTGTCTGGAGACCGTTAGGGATCTTGCTGAGAAGACCAAAGCTGAAGATTATCAGATCCTTTTCAGTAAACGCGAGCTGAAAAAGGTCAGTATGACTTACTTTGATGAAGAGACCCAGGATTAACCAATAGTACTGATTGAGGATAGTTATGAGCCGGACGAAAACATCTGAAGAGCTGTTCCGCGCTGCTGCGGAAGTCATTCCCGGTGGAGTAAATTCGCCGGTAAGAGCATTCAAGTCGGTTGGCCTACCACCTCGATTCATTAAATCGGGAAATGGTTGCCGCATTGTAGATGAAGATGGAAATGAATATATCGATTACGTAGGTTCATGGGGACCGCTTATTTTAGGCCATGCTCACCCGCAAATTCTTGCATCCATTCAGGAAGCCATGCAGCACGGAACTTCTTTTGGGGCTCCTACTCGCCGTGAAATAGAAATGGCCGAATTGATAACCCAAATCGTCCCCTCAATTGAGATGGTCCGGCTCGTAAGCTCGGGTACAGAAGCAGTAATGAGCGCGATCCGACTGGCAAGGGGATTTACCGGCAGAACCGGTATACTGAAATTCACCGGATGTTATCACGGACACAGCGATGCAATGTTGGCAAAGGCAGGTTCCGGGGCCGCAACACTCTCATTACCCGATTCAATGGGCGTTCCACCGATCGTAGTGCAGCAGACGACGGTGGTGCCTTATAACGATCTCGAAGCAGTCGAAGATCATTGCAAGAAGAATCCGGATAGCTTGGCCGCAATAATAGTCGAGCCCGTAGCCGGAAATATGGGCGTCGTTCCTCCTAGTCCAGGTTTCCTGCAGGGTTTACGGTCCGTTTGCGATAAATACGGTTCTCTGCTCATTTTTGATGAAGTTATTACCGGATTCCGAGTTTCCTTAGGTGGAGCACAGGAACTTTATGACATCAGACCCGATCTGACTTGTCTTGGTAAGATTATTGGAGGCGGACTTCCAGTAGGCGCGTTCGGCGGGCCGAAAGAAGTTATGCGTCACTTGGCCCCGGTGGGTGGAGTTTATCAGGCGGGAACCCTTTCGGGTAATCCATTAGCTGTTTCAGGAGGAGTGGCCGCTTTAAATATACTCAAGAAGGAAAATCCGTATCCGGAGTTGGAACGTAAGGCCGGCATCCTAGAATCAGGTATCAGATCAATTCTAACGAAAAAAGGAATTCCCCATACCATAAACCGAGTTGGTTCAATGCTCTCTTTGTTTTTCAATTCGGGTCCGGTACATTCCTACGAAGATGCGCTCTTATCCAATAAACAAGCCTTCATCGATTTTTTCGGAAAAATGCTCGATCAGGGCATTTATCTGGCTCCTTCACCTTTTGAAGCATGGTTCCTCGGAATGGCTCATTCCGAAGAAGATGTGAGCGCAACATTAGCAGCAGCCGAAAAAAGCCTGTAGATTTCAAGCACCTAAAGGGCTGAGAGCAGATCGTTCGGATATTGAGAAATTAAGCCAACGAAAATTTGAGCTCACTCATTGCTCGTTTCCTGATCCCTGATGATTGCTGCCATGTCCTCCGGCATATCCGACGAGAAATAAAGTGTTCTCCCGTCGGGATGGATGAAACCTAATTGTGCAGCGTGCAATGCTTGTCGATTTAATTGATATCCTTTTCCTGACGATGATACTTTCTTGGTTTTTCGGGTCAGCCCGTAAACCTGGTCACCTAATACTGGTAGCCCAATCGAAGCCAAATGAACCCGAATTTGATGCGTTCTACCCGTTTCCGGGGTAATTTCAAGGAGGGTGATAGACCTAAATCTTTTGAGAACCTTCCAACGAGTAACTGCTCGCCTTCCCTTTTTCGTGCGGGTGGATATCTTCTTTCTCTCCTTTGAATGTCTTCCCAATTCCGCATTGATTGTCCCCGTATCCTCTTTTGGTACGGTCCTTACAATCGCAAGGTATGTCCTGTGAGTAGTATGGTCTCGGAACTGTGGGGCAAGACACTCGTACGCCTGATGCGTTTTTGCGACCACAATAACTCCGGAAGTATCGCGATCAAGTCTGTGAACTATTCCCCAGCGTCCCTCCTGACCTACCCCAATCATATCCGGTCGAGTTTCGACTAATTTGTCCATAAGAGTTCCGGATGCGCGTCCCGCTCCAGGGTGAACGACCAGCCCCGCGGGTTTATCAATGACTATCAATTGATCGTCTTCATACAAAATTCTAAATTCTGGGACGTGAACAATTTCATCACGAGTTTGACCATCAGGTTCAGATAGGATTTCGACTTTATCTCCCGTTCTCAGTAACGTCGAAGAGGACAATGGTTTACCGTTGATGAAGATTTTGCCGGCTTTAATCAGCTTGGCGATACGTGATCTGGTCACGGTGCCTAGCAGCGCAGCTAAAGCTCGATCTGCACGAACCAATTCAAATTCTTTGGGTATGCAGATTTCAGGTAAATCCAATTCGTGCAGATCTCCATTTTCCTTACTTGAGCAGTACAGGTTTTGCACCTGTCTTCACACGGAAGAGCATGTAAGGTTTTTCCCTCAGATCTTGACCATTATGAAATTGTTTTTGCCGATGCAACTGATTCGCTATGAAGTAGAGGTATCCGTCTGAGGCCACCGATAAGGTATCCGGCCAGAGCACTCTCGGATCACTTACTATCGTATGATGCGATTTATCCGGCTTTCTAACGAGAATGGCATTATGATCATACGCGGTCACGTAAATGTTTCCATCGGCATCTGATTCCAGACCGTCCGATGCGGTTTTAGATCCTTCATATACGACTGTCTTTGCTACAGTTTCGTCCGTCATTTCCTGATTTGTCAGAGCTTCGGTATCAACACTGTAGAGTGCCCAGCTTGAGAGTGGACAATAATAAAGCCTTTTTCCGTCATTACTGATTGCAATGCCATCCGCGCCTACTTGAACCGGTGAAGCCTGCCTATCAGCAGGTCGGTTCATCATAGGAGACCCCTCAACTAGAGATATGAAATCACTAACCGGCATTGTGGATTCGTGCTTTGTCAATTTGCGCCAACTCTTGCCGGATGCTAAATCGACAACGATAATGCCGGGATTTTTTCCGGAAGAATCAGTTATGAAAGCAAACCCAGCTTTTCCCTTCTTCAGATCAAAACGCACGTCATTTAGGTAAGTGTCGGTCAGTGCGACATCAGGCGGAATCAGAATGATATTCACCACTTTGTCGGTTCTAAGATCAACGCAGACCAGCTTAGGCCCATTTGGTTTCGGAGGTCCCCATTCGATGCGACCTGTATCTAAAATCCAGAGACGATCCGCCGGGTCAACAACTACGCTCTGCACCGATACGAGTCTTTCGCCGGCTTTATTCTCCTCGAAGGTGTTGAATTCTGCACTCGGAAATGCGACTTCTTTGCCTCTTTTTATCTCAGCCACCGTGTGAGCAACCTTGTCACCCCATTTCGGGAAATTGACAAAAACTCTGCCGCTTTGAGAAACAGTTACTCCGGTCGGCATTGCATGAAAAAAGCAAGCCACAGGTTCTATTTGACCGATATTCTTCTGGGACGGAGCCTTCTCCGGTGCACAATTGACTTCCATATCTGCCGGTGAATCGCCCCGTGTTACCCCCACCGTCACGACAAAGACAAGGATGAAGACGTAAACAATTCTGGAAATGTTCATAAGAATCTCCACTTCGGATTTGGCGCGCCGATTTCATGAAATAAGTTTCATGAATAATGTCGTTCACAGTCGCGCATTTCAGAGTGACCTGTATTTATCTATATTATTCACTACTTAATGTGATTTGTCTATTGCTCTAAATGGTATTTTAATTTGCGTAATTGGAGCATTTTGTACTACTATGTAGTTCTCATCTACGCTCAGAATTTCACATTCACGAAAAGTGGTTAATCCGGAACTCCAGGAACTCCTATGAACTAGGCCGTCAAAGGTTTCGCTTGAAGACCTATGATCCGGAAGGGGAGATCACGGAGAGTGTAGAATGAAGGGGGGCATTTCGCAGTTTGGGGGGCCTATGCGTCCAGGATTTCGCTTCATTCCTTTTCTCATCCTGTGTCTTTTCATCTCGTTTACTCAGGCGTTCTGTTGGGAATTTTCTTTGACCGGGAATTACCGGTGGGAATATTACCTCTATTCGAAAATCGGCAATGCGAGCTTTTTCGGACCTTTCGACACTGACAATTCTGACAATCCTGCAGGTTATGGAGGCACCAGAGGCAGCGCAGCTTCTATGAATAGTTGGCTTGGAAATCAGATTGGTCAACTTTCTTCCGGTTCCGATCTTGCGGTCACTTATTTTTACATGACTTTGGAACCGGAATTTAGAATAAATCCCGCCATGCGAGTTCGGGGGAGTTACAGGATAGCATCATGGGCGACTCCGGATGCTCCCACAAGCCCGGGGTTACTTGTAAGACCAAGATATCCCGAAGGTCTCTCTCCGGGGATCAACAGGTCCTTTTCACCCGGATATTGGAATACGCTCTGGCTCTCCGTACAAAATCCATGGGGGATTATTGTAGCCGGGAAACGTCCCGCTCCGTTCGGCATGGGATTGATGTTTGATGCTGAAGACAATTCCGATGCAGTCGGCGTTCTGCTCATGATCCCTTACGGACCGTTTAGGTTTGGGATTAATACGGTGCCATGGTCAATTTCGCCGAGCTATTTGGCTTATTACTCCCTCACTGATAAGAATTCTCAAAGACCCGTGGATATAGGTGGAGGGATGACCTACGATTCCGCCTCCCTGTCTGTCGGTATAGGAGTACGTTATTTCGAGTTTCGGACAGGTCCTGAATCCGCTTCATTCCAAGGAGTTGACGATCCGATCGCGCCCACAGGTCGTTTTGCCGTTGTCCCAACGGAAACCACCGCAACCGACGGCAGCATTTACCTCAAATACAATAATGGAAAATTCTTTCTCAATGCTGAAACCGCGTGGCTCGTAGGAACGGTGCGGAACCAGAGATGGCTCAGTTCTTCTTCCGGAATCATGGAGGGCGGACGCAGCAGGTTCGCCCCAAGTTATTTGGACCATTGGCGATATGCCGCTGAAGCAGGGTTCGTCTCCGGTCCATCAAAATTGGCGTTCTTGTGGGCTTGGGTTCCGGGACCTGACAGAAGGCATGGAATCAGGATAGACCGGCAAGCCGACATCCGTTTCATATCGGCATTCAGCAACGTTACATTATTCAGACCGTATAGTCTGCTGCTGTCCTATACGTACGGGGGCGGCAACAATTCTTTTACGGCTGATAGTGCGAACGGATACATGACTGATGCTCATGCGCTTGGTGTTCGCCTGGACTACGCAGTTGCATCGAACCTGAACATCTTTGCGACATTGTTCCATGCAGAAAGGATATCGCATGGGTACGGCTGGGGATTTGTTCGCCCGGATTATCTTACAACAGCTCCTCAACCACGGTTCAGCGGAGCAGTCCAATATCTTGAATCCGATCAGTATACCTCGGCGGCTCCATCAATTCCGGATACGGACTTGGGATACGAATGTGATTTTGGGCTCGGCTGGAAACTTCTTGAGGGCTACACGTTATCGGGTACCTTCGGTATTTGGAAACCCGGCAAATGGTTTAGCTACGCTTGTATCGACAGATCAGTTGATGGGTGGAAAACTCCTAACCCAATGAACAGTTTCGGCATCAATCCCGAAAGAAAAATCGACCCGGTTTTCGGGATGGAAGTGGTCATGAGCGCTGATTTTTAGCGGCAGGTGACCGACTGCAATGCCGCCATTCGCAGGATAGCTTTGTATTGATGAAGCCATGGTCCACCAACGAACAATTCGTTAAAGACGACAATGTCCAGCTTGGAGAGCATGCGGAGCACTTTCCATGCAGGTCGGAGATCTTTGAACTGCCCCTAAACAGATCTGCTTCAAGGAGCCACCATGAACCTGTGCGACTCGTCAAAAAATGAACTTTCGTCGGAGATTGAACGGCTCAAGGCCGAATTAGCTCAATTACAATCCGAAGTCCTGCAATTACGTGAATCTTTGAAACAAGCCGAATCAAAAGCAGCCTGGTACTTGGACATAATGGATGCATGTGATGACTGCATACAGTTGGTGGATTACGACGGCAGGATCAAATTTATTAGTAATAGCATTGAAAAATATACAGGTATTCCTCGTGACAGCCTCATAGGAGAACCGATTCAACGGCTACTCCCACCAGAAATGTGGGAGACGAATTTCTACTGGGGAGCTGAAGTTCGTAAATCGAAGCCTGGATCTAATTACCGCACGGTTCATTCCGGCAGAACCCGAGATGGTTCCTTGGTCTCAATTGAAAACAATTTTTCCAACGAATATCATGGATCATTGAGAGGAATGGTTGGAATTACAAGAGTTCTGAGTCAAGAAGACATTTTTACTAGAGAGAACTGGGCCAATAACGAGAGTGCAATAAGTATTGTTTTCAATAGCGTACCTGATTTCATAATTGTGCACGATCATTTGGGTACCGTAGTAAATGCGAACGACAAAGTATATGAAATGGTAGGGCTGTGGTCTACCATTTCCAGCAGGAAAGAAAGCCCTTCTAAATCTGGAGATTATTATGCCCTTCCATTGGACAAACAGGATTTACCGGAATTGTGGGAAAATATATTAGAAGGTGAGATCAAATCCTTCGAGGGCATAGGAATGCCGGTTCTTGGGGAGAATTCATTTGAAGCGGAAATTCACCTTAGAGGGATCAAGCTTCATCACAGGGATCTCATTCTCGTAACGATTCGTGACGTTACCGAAAGAAAACGCATCCAGCGGGAGCTTGAATCTACGCTCGCAACCGTCAGCCGGTTGAAAGCTGAAGCCGAAGCGGCCAGCACTGCGAAAAGCGAATTTCTGACAAACATGAGCCATGAGCTACGCACCCCCTTGAACGCAGTGATCGGTTTTTCAGAGCTGTTGGAGGACGGAAGTTTCGGTGAATTGAACGACCGTCAAGGGGTTTTCGTTAAGCAAATTCGGGAAAGCGGCCGACACCTTCTCAACCTCATCAATGACATCCTTGATTTGGCGAAAATCGAGGCGGGAAAAATATGTCTCGACGTAACTTCATGTAATTTAGCGGACTTGCTCGAGGCCTCAACCGTCATGATCAAGGAAAAAGCATTGCGCCATGGGCTTAGATTAAGTATCGAAATTGATGATTCGTTTAGGACCTCAAACATCAGAGCCGATGAAGTCAGAATTAAACAAATCATTTACAATCTGCTCTCAAACGCGGCAAAGTTTACTCCTGACGGGGGCTCGATAAAGCTTAGTGCTTCAGTGGCTAATGACCAACTTATCGTCAGTATTCGAGATACCGGAATAGGTTTGGCTCCGGACGACAGACAACGAATATTTGATCCTTTTGAGCAGGTAGATTCGTCATACACTAGGACTCGACAAGGGACAGGTCTAGGTCTTTCATTAACGAGAAACCTGGTGGAGCTTCATGGCGGAAAAATTTGGGTCGAAAGTGGAGGACCTGGAGAGGGTAGTACGTTTTCGTTTACTCTTCCCCTCATCTGGGCGGAGTCAATTAATAAACCTGAAGCCCAAAGGTCCAAACGAGAGACCGCTATCTTTGAACAAGCTTTTCAGCCAACCGAAAACTTTGCCGCATTTTGCAAAATCCTTGTTGTGGAAGACAACGAGATGAACATGAATCTGGTTTGCAGCGTTCTCGAAGGAATGGAGTGCGAAATCATTAAGGCTTGGAATGGGGAAGACGGCGAACGACTCGCGTTTGAGTGCAAACCCGACCTCATCCTCATGGATGTCGCATTGCCCGGGAAGAGTGGACTCGAAGTTACAAAACAGCTCAAAGCCGACGATCGGACAAGGCACATTCCTATTATTATCGTAACGGCTCATGCTATGCCTCATAATAGAGAGATAGCCATGAAGGCAGGATGCGATGCATACCTGACCAAACCCATTGATACGAGAGCGCTCTTCGAAACAATACGAAATGTAATCAGCACTGCTTCATGTCAGAGGTAAAGGAACTTGGGATTGGAAAATCGGATTCTCATAGTAGACGATGAACCCCATAACCATATTCTGCTCAGAAGTATGCTCGAATCACTCGGATATCATACGGACACGGCCGAAAGCGGGATGGAAGCTTTGGAAAAGCTCAACCCCGAGATTGATCTCATACTTCTTGATGTGCTCATGCCTGAGATGAACGGGTTCGAGGTATGTCGACGCATCCGGGCTCATGCGGAATTCCATGATATTCCCGTGCTTATGACCACGGTTCTCTCAGACAAAGAAGATAGACTTGAGGCCGTGAAAGCAGGAGCAAATGATTTTATATCGAAGCCCATAGACAAACTTGAGTTGAGCGTCCGAGTTTCCAGTCTCATCAGAATGAAAGAGGCAAGCGACAAGATCAAGTTGCATACACAAATACTCGAAAGAGCAGTAGAGGAAAGAACAGAAGAGCTCGAGCAAAGTCAGACAGAGTGCAGGCAGCTATATGCAGAATCAAGGCGAAGAGAAGAAATTTACAGTTCGTTTGTTAATGCCTCGGCTGATGCGGTAGTCATATATGATCTCAAAGGAAGGGTTCAACACCTGAGCCCTTCATTTACGCGAGTTTTTGGATGGACTCTTGAAGAGGTCAAAGGCAAGCGTGTGCCGTATTTTCCAGAAGATTCCGTTGATAATTCCTTTTCAAAGATGGAGTTGGTAGCAAAGACAGGCGTCCCCCTTAGAGGTCTTGAGACTCGTCGTCTATGCAAGGACGGCCGAGTTCTTGACGTCACTTTGAGCAGCTCTCGTTACAATGATCATGAGAATAAACCCGCCGGTCTGGTGATTGTCCTTCACGATATTTCCGAACGCAAAAAAATTGAAAGAGCATTGCATCTGAGTGAAGAGCTTTTTAGAACCGTTTTTCAGCAGGCTCAAGATGGAATTTTCGTTAAGGACAGGCAACTTAGGTACACTTTGGCAAATCCAAGCATGCTCAGGGAATTACATTTGACGGCGGAGAACGTGTTGGGTCAAACGGACCAGGAGCTTTTCGGTCCTGACTATGCGGAGAGCGTTCGAGATCAAGAATTAAGAGTATTGAATGGAAATGTCGTAGAGTCTGAACATAGCCTGACATTCAAAGATAGAACACGAATCTACAGCATTCTTAGATCTCCCATGAAGGGGGCTGACGAAGAAATCGTAGGCCTATGCGGAGTGGTCAGGGACATTACCGATCGACGCCGCTTCATGCGTATGAAAGCTTCAGTATCGGAAGACTATGTTTCAATGCGTATGAGAGAAGTTTTGACCCAGGTCCTCCGGGTGGCCATCACGAACAGCACCGTTCTTTTATTGGGAGAAAGTGGTTGTGGGAAAGACTACCTAGCCAGGTATCTTCATGATCGCTCTCCCCGATCAAAAGGTCCATTTTTTAATGTCAATTGTGCTTCATTGACCCGTGAATTGGCGGAATCGGAACTGTTCGGGCATGAACCGGGGGCTTTCACCGGAGCACGGGGCCGAAAACGAGGACTGTTGGAATTGGCTGAAGGAGGCACCCTCCTTTTGAATGAAGTTGGGGAGCTTGCACCTTATCTCCAAGCAAAGCTGTTAACATTTCTTGATTCAAATTCTTTCACGAGAGTTGGCGGCGAAAAGCTTATAACCGTGGATGTACGATTGCTTGCCGCTACAAACCGCAATCTGGAAGAGGCAGTCGGCAAAGGAGATTTTCGAAAGGATCTATATTATCGACTAAATGTTTTCGTGATCCATGTCCCGGCATTGAGGGAGCGATTAGAAGATTTGCCGCTACTCACCAATGGTCTTCTGGAAACACTAACCGGCAAATTGGGATTACCGAAGCAACCGGAAGTAAGTTCCGACGCCATGAAGGCCATGTTAAAGTACAGATGGCCCGGGAACGTTAGGGAATTAAGAAACATTTTAGAGCGGGCGCTAATCTTAGGACGCGGCAACACAATCACCGCGGATCATTTACTTTTTGGAAATGAAATGACGGCTCCGGGCGTGCCTTCAGGCAATGCTGATACGATTGATGAACTCACAAAGTCATTGCCTGATGTTTTGAATGAGACGAAAAAAAAGCTCATTATTGCCGCTCTGAATAGATCCGCAGGGAATGTGACCCAAGCGGCACAATTATTAGGAATAACGCGTGAATCCATTAAACATCATATACGGCAGTTACGACTATCCGGTTGGAAAGCAACCGGTAACGGTTGATTCCCACCCAAGACTAACGTGTAATTCCGGGTTCTTAGCTACTTGTGTGATTTGCAACCATAAAATAATCCAGCTTCACTTCGGTTTATCAAGAACACGATTAATCCAGCAGCATCTTTCCTGATCCAAACTGACTCAGACGAATCACAAAATGTTAGTTTATTGGCACGATTAGTGCTCAGTACAAATCTAGCCGACGCCGTTCGCAAAACAAATTGTCGGCGACATTGCTGTTCGGTTCCAGCATTCTGGAAAATCCCGGGGGGGAAGGATGCTGGAGCTGAAAAATAGGTTTGCCGTAAATTCCCCTCCCAAGAATATACTTTTGAATCCGAGCCACGTTGTTTGTAAGTTAGTCTAGACCTTACAATTCAACGTCAACAATCAATCCAAGTTATCTTTATCAGCATAACTCTGGGGGCAATCGTGTATTCAAGATCAGGATTGAATGGAAACGCCGGTCACCTACTGGGGACCTGGATGATACTTAGTTGGTATTTGTTGTTGGGGCCGCTTGGGGCAATTCTATTGGGTGGAGTTGCCTATTCAATAATTGCAAGCTATGGGTTTCTCGGGCTCTTGTGCGCTCTTGTGCTGTTTTCTCCAATGTTACTTCTTCTCGTCTGGGGTTTTCTGAGTTTGCTCAATAGAAGCCGGTTAAAGGAAACCGAGGCTGATTTCGGTCGTGAGGAACCAGTAGTTAGATCCGCACTCGGTTGAAACGGGATCGGGGCCGACAGTGTTTAGCTAATACCTTTCTGGTTACAACAAGCTTCACAAAGGACATGTATGTTCAAGATCGGATTTATAACATTAACGCTGATTTCGACACTCTTGATAAACGTTGCGATTGCGGAACTCGTAACAGGGAAATGTGAAGCTCACTCGGATTTTGTACAGATTCTAAATGAATGGAAGACAAGGAACTTGTCACCTAATTCGGTGGAAAAGTCGCCCGATCTGGCGGAGCGGGATGCAGCCCTGTACGGGGCCATCATTTACTGCGGATCGAATGACGGCAAGCTGGTATATTCTTATACTTTCAGCGAGAGTTCACCCAGAAGAGCTTTGGAAAAATGCTCACGCGGGTTGATCGCTCTAATGAGCCCCAACCGTGTTTTTTCGGCTCCGAAATTAAAGGTGATCAATAAGGATCAACTTTTGTTTGAGCTTTTATAGCAACTCATGATGGGTAAGTGACGATGGGTTGATCGGAAAATCATCAAAGGGGGTGTAAGGGACTTACATTCGGTGGACAACTGTATGGGCCGATTTTCGGGATCCGGATTCCCGAAAATCGGCCAAATTTCATTTAGGAAGAGATGCAACTTTAATCAATTGCGTGACTTCGCCTATCTGGCCGGGCAACAAAGTTCTTGGATCGAGCAGCACACGATCATCCTTGACTAAGACAATTAGGGGCGGTTCTCCTAACCTGAGTCTTCTTTCCAGTGCAGCTGCGGACATGTTTCGGATTTTGACTGAGACACGCGGCCCCGGTAGGTCGCTCATGGGAAGTGCGCCTCCCCCCACTCGAGCTATTCCCGGTTCGACGCCAATTTCTGCATCTTTCCCCATAGCCTCTCTCAGCTCCTCTAGAAGAGCAACGGCATCGGATTCCAGTCGTTCGACCGATCTAGTGATCATGTTAAGTGTAGGTATAGAGGTGGTTGGACCCTCCGGCCGGGTATATTCGATGAGGGTTGCTTCCAATCCCGCAAGGGTCAGTTTGTCCATTCTCAAAGCGCGGGCAAGCGCATTAGTACGCATCTTTTCTATCAATTCCGCCTTGCCACAAAGAATGCCGGCTTGGGGCCCTCCAAGGAGCTTATCACCGCTGAAACTTATTACATCGATACCCTTTGCAACAACATCCTGAACCGTGATTTCCTCGGAAAGACCGTATGCCGAAAGATCGATCAGGCAACCGCTGCCTAAGTCCATCATGGTAGGTAATCCATGAGAGGCGCCGATTTCCGCCAATTCTTCGAGACTCACTTCCTTGGTGAAACCTGTGATTCGGTAATTGCTCGTGTGGACTTTTAATATCAGGGCCGTTTTTTCATTGATTGCCTGCACGTAATCTTTCGGGTGAGTCCGGTTTGTAGTTCCCACTTCACGCAAGATTGCGCCGGAGCGGCTCATGACATCCGGTATACGAAAAGATCCGCCTATCTCGATGAGTTCGCCTCTGGAAACGATTACCTCTTTTCCGAATGCCAAGCTGGATAATGCCAAGAGAACTGCAGCCGCATTGTTGTTCACGGCTATTGCTGATTCTGCGCCGGTCAACTGTTTAATCAATTCACGGAGATGCGCATTTCGCTCACCTCTTCGACCCTCATCGAGATTGTATTCGAGATTGGAATATTCAGATGCAGCTTGGGCGATTCTTTCGACCACTCTCTTAGACAAGGGAGAACGTCCCAAATTGGTATGGACAATAACCCCGGTTGCATTGATTACGTTTTTGAGCTTTGGACCATAGGATTTTTTCAGGAGCCCTTCCGTTGCAGCGGCAATGGATTCCGGTGAAACATCGGACGGGGATAAAACGACATTCTCCGAACGAATTTTGCTGCGAATCGAATCTAGACAGTGTTGGAGCTTTTCCTTGATTAATGCCTGCGAGTACCGCTTGAGGAGGGGAGCAAAAGACTCGTGCTGAAGAAGTCTGTCTACCGAAGGGATTGACCGGAGCAATGCAGAAATTTCGGGCATAAGGGATCCTGATTAGGACGGAGATTTTATATTGAACGACCTCAGGGCATCTTCGAAATCCTTGATATACTTTTCAAAATCTCCTGCCGGTGCCGTAAAGTCTATGTTGATGACTCTGGAATCGGTAATTGCAACGATTCGCCAGGTAAGTAGACGTACATTGTCTTCGGGCTTTTTCTCTTTGTAAAAAAATGCCGATCCGTTTTTGACCTCTAGCCCTTTTACCTCTTCAATGTTCTTGTTCTTTTCCGCTCCTTCTTTGAGCATCTTCATCAAATCTGTGCTGGACTCGGAAAACAAGTCACCTATCACAATGAGAATTTCACCGGTATCTTTCTTGAACTTGATCACTCCAGAATCTTCGGAAGGCTCTTCGGAAAAGCCGGATGGAATTGCAAGCTCCGCTATTGATTGGAACTGTTCAAGAGTGGAAGGGCCTTTGTCGGAACCCTTGGTGTCGTCTTGAGCCCATAACGGAGTAGATAAAACTAACAGAAGACTAAAAAGTAAGACTATGCGCTTTGAACATACCATAGTGCCTCCGGAATCCAGAGCTCCGGCCCAACCCGCTGGGGTCGTTGCCGGTTTTCTCCGAATTTGATAGCATTTATGCTCCATTAAGTCAAAACGGTGTCAACGGATTATGAAAGCGCAAAAAGGCAATGCCGCTGTTCGGGTTCTTGGATGCAAGGTAAACCAAGCCGAAGCGGCCGCTTTGAAATCAATTCTTCAATCTCAAGGGTATTCTTTTTCCGAAGACGATGACCCCGGGCTCATTCTAGTACACACGTGCTGTGTCACCGGCAAAGCAGAAGGTAAATCGAGACGCCTGGTGAAATCGATTAGCGAAAAATATCCCGACGCCAAACTGATAGTCACTGGATGCCTCGCTGAAGTGAACTCCGATTCGATCAGAAAAATAGCTCCCAACGCACGCATTTTAGGAACACTGGCCAAAGAGAATTTTTTACATTTAATCAGCAATGATTTTGAATCTGAGCTGTTTTCTCTGCCGTCCGTGAATTGCACACATTATGGCGATCTCGGCATACAATCGATTCCGGGAAGATATAGGACTTACCTTAAAATCCAAGACGGATGTTCACAAGGTTGCGCGTATTGCATCGTCCCCATTGCAAGAGGACCCTCGCGCAGTATGGATCCTTCGCTTGTAAATGAATACTTTCAGAAATTAGCAGCTGAGTATCCTGAAATAGTGGTTTCCGGTATTCACTTGGGAGCGTACGGTCAGGACTTACGGGACATGAATCTCAGTAAGCTGATTTCGATGCTTGCAGCGCTCGATACGGGGTGTCGGATACGACTCAGCTCAATCGAACCTCAGGAAATAACTCCACATCTTATTTCAGCCGTATCTGCGTCGCCGGACTTGTGTCCTCACTTTCATATTCCCCTCCAAAGCGGTGACAACAAGATATTGTCGAGGATGCTGCGACCTTACACATCAGAATCTGTTTTGGATCTGACTACATTGTTGAAATCCAAAATGCCCGATGTGTGCATCGGGTTTGACGTGATGGTAGGATTCCCGGGTGAAGACGACTATTCCTTCGAGAAAACGTTACAATTGATTAAGCAAATTGAACCGGCCTACTTGCATGTTTTTCCTTTTTCCCCTCGACCGGGAACATTGGCATCAGAACTGAGACCGAGAGTTCCCGCCAAAACTGCCGCTCTAAGAGTCAAACTTTTACGAGAATTATCGGATGAAATGAGAGAGCGATTTTATGTTGGATTCGAAGGTGAGAAATTGGATGCCGTTCTTGAATCCGTATCTTCTGAGAGTGGGTCGGCAGTTGTTAGGACCGCAAACTATATCCCCGTCCAGTTGAGGAATTTTTCAGGAAAAGAAAAGAGGATTTCGGTAAAAATCGAGAAGGTCCGTGCTGGAATAGTTTTCGGTAGCCAATTAAACGATCGTTTTTTTTAAACTAGATCGGTTTTACTAAAATTTGTTCCGCTTCTTCGGCATTCAGAGATACATGGTATCCTTTTATATTGATGCCTATGACATTGCTGAGAGGCTTCTTTTGTTCAACTTCGACAATTACTCCGTTTTCAATGCCCTGCTCTGCTATTTGCTTTTTGAACCGAGCTGATCCTTTGATGTTATCGACCAGCACCTGAGAGCCGGTTTCAACTTCAGCCAGAGTCATTCCTTCAGCCAGAGCTGTTTTCTGAGCTTCCGCTCTGTGCTTCATTCGTTGCCGAGCTTCCTCCAAACATGGAATGCAATCCTCGCAACTATCTGAGACTCCCTCCAACCACTTGGTCTGATCCAAAGGACAGAGTTCCATGAACTCAACGAACCGAACGAGTTTCTCGATTACTTCGGGATCAAGGTGATGCTCGATTCGGCAGGCATTATCTTCTGCAACTGAATCATCGATTTTTAAAATACGGACCAAAAATCGCTTGAGCACTTCATGCTTCCGGACTATTTCTTTGGCTTTTGTAATCCCTTTGTCAGTGAGGGTAATATATTGATGTGGATCATATTTTATCAGGCCCCGAGCACCTAGTATTTTGAGTGCTGCGCTGACGGAAGACATTTTCACCCCGAGCTTACCTGCTATATCACGAACTCTGGCAATCCGCCTTTCCTGTTCAAGGTGATATATTGTTTCGAGATAATCTTCCATTGCCGACGTAAGCGCCGGGAAAGGTGCAGCCGAATCCATGAAAACCCCCGTGGTGAATCGAGCTGTAGTATGACTGAGGCCGGACGGCATGTCAAGGAACGAAAATTAGTTAATCCAATGTTTCTGATTATTTAAGTGTGAAATACACTTTATGGTTTTCTAGTGCATTGATCGGAACCAGCATAAATTTTGTCGGAAGAAACCTTAACACAGCCCTTTTCCCAGGATCATTCTTATCAAACACTTGCAGCACCCTATTCCCTGTTCTATATTTCAAGGTTATATTCTTGAACAAGTTTGATTTCCTCTATGGAACTCATTTGAATATCCACCGTTTCTATGAAATCAGGAGTTAGTTGATGGAATCTCTGGGTTTATGCTTAGGGGCCTCTACTCTCGGAATAGTCCGTTTAAAAAAAGACAAAAACGGAATCGAAATAGTAGATGCTCAAACCATTACTCATGAGGGAAACCCCAGGAAAGTTCTTTCAGAAACTTTGGCATCAATTCCGGATGCATCCGCTCTTCCTATAGCCGTCACCGGCCGAAAGTTTATCAATTTCGTAAAACTTACAACCATCTCGGAACCAGAAGCATTCGAACAGGCGGTAGCGCATGTTTTAAGAAAGGAAGATCCGTACAAAGTCGTGGTGAGTGCAGGCGGAGAAACCTTTCTGGTCTATCATCTTGACGAAGACGGCAAAATTCAGGGAATCCAGACAGGCAATAAGTGCGCCTCGGGAACCGGTGAATTCTTTCTGCAGCAAATAGGCCGAATGAACTTGACCTTGGATGAAGTCTCCGATCTCGGGGTTTGCGATCATCCACATAAAGTCTCCGGCCGATGCTCCGTTTTTTGCAAGAGCGACTGCACTCACGCCTTGAATAAAGGCATCCCCAAGGGGCAAGTAGTTGCAGGTCTCGCTAAAATGATGGCCGGTAAAGTCATTGAGCTTCTTAAAAAATTGCCCAAGAATTCGGTTCTTCTAGTTGGTGGTTCATCACGTAATGAGACTATGATCCATTATCTGCAAAAGGAGATAATGGATTTACATATTCCGGAGGAAGCGGCTTACTTTGAGGCTCTTGGTGCCGGATTGTGGGCTCTCGAAAATCCCACTTTGCCGTATTCTTCCGATCGCGAGGTATTTGAAAGAAAGAGTTCCGCCTTCGGGTATCTCAAACCGCTCGCCGAATTCAGACACCTGGTACACTTTAAGGATAATCCTAGAGGCCAAGCAGATGCAGGAGATCGTGTAATTCTGGGGCTGGATGTCGGATCAACGACAACCAAAGGCGTTCTTATGCGGTGCAGTGACAAGAAAATCATTGCTGCCGATTACCTCAGAACCGATGGAGATCCTGTTGGTGCTTCCCGACGTGTTTACGAGAGTCTAGCCTCACAAATTAGTGTTGCGGTGAAAATTGTGGGTTTGGGCGTAACAGGTTCCGGCAGGCAAATTGCCGGGCTGCATGCGCTGACCGAAGGTGTAATCAACGAGATCATCGCCCACGCTGCAGCAGCAGTCTATTTTGATCACGAAGTGGACACTATTTTTGAGATTGGCGGCCAGGATGCAAAATATACGTATATCACGAACGGGGTTCCGAGTGATTATGCGATGAACGAAGCTTGCAGTGCAGGGACCGGTTCATTTTTGGAAGAATCCGCCAAAGAGAGCCTTGGGTTGAAAGTCACGGAAATCGGCTCGGTTGCCTACACGGGATCAAATCCACCCAATTTCAATGACCAGTGCGCTGCCTTCATCGGGTCCGATATCAAGAATGCCGCACAAGAGGGTATTCCCGTTAATGATATTGTTGCAGGTCTCGTCTACTCGATTTGTATGAATTATTCCAACAGGGTAAAGGGCAATAGGCCGGTAGGCAAGAAAGTCTTTATGCAAGGAGGCGTCTGCTATAACGAGGCCATCCCTGCTGCTATGGCGGCTCTGACAGGCAAAGAAATCGTCGTTCCCCCGGAACCGGGATTGATGGGAGCTTTCGGAGTAGCTCTGGAAGTGGAACGGCGCATAGATCTCGGATTGATGAAGGAAGCTTCTTTTGATCTTGACCGTCTCGTTGCCCGCGAAGTCGTACACAAAAATTCATTCACTTGCGGCGGCGGCAAAGAAAAGTGCGATTTGGGTTGCGAAATCTCGAGGATAGAAATTGAGGGCAAGACATATCCTTTCGGGGGAGCCTGCAACAGGTACGTTAATCTCATCAGAAATCTTGAATTCGATAAACGCAATTTCGACATGGTCAACTTTCGTCAACGAATCGTGTTCAAAGATCTTTCTCCCGATGACCCGAATGATACAAGACCCACGATAGGCATCAACAGATCTTTTTTGATGAACACTTTTTTTCCGTTTTTTAACACCTTTTTTTCTGAACTCGGTTTTCGTGCGGTATTACCCGAAAAACCCGACCCCGCCGGCGTTGATCAGCAACAAGCTGCCTTTTGCTACCCCGTAGAAATCTCACACGGATTTATGCACTCGCTCTTGAAAAAGAATCCGGACATTCTGTTCCTGCCACACATTAGGGGTATCCCGACAGATTCGGAAAATCAGAACACTTGTACGTGTGTGTTCGTTCAGGGAGAACCTTTTTACCTCCGCAGTACGTTTGACGACACCCGCGACAAAAAAGTCCTTTCGCCTTTCTTTGATTTCAGCAGAGGCTTTGATCATTCCCAAGCCGAGTTCATCAAATTGGCTGCAGATTTAGGAAAATCAAAATCTGATGCGATAAAGGCATTGAAGAAGGCTAAAGAAAAGCACGAGGAATTCCGCACGGAATTGCGGAAAAAAGGCTCCGAGATTTTGGCTGAAATCGAGAACGAAGACACTAAGATGGGTGTAGTCCTTTTCGGAAGACCGTATAACGCTTTCGCATTCGAGGCGAATAAAGGCATTTCCGCAAAATTCGCATCCCGCGGTTTCCATATCATCCCCTTTGACATGCTTCCCTTTGAGGATGAACAACTTGATGATGCCGATACGATGTATTGGTCCATGGGTAGAATGATTCTTAAAGCCGCCGGTTTTGTGAAGAATCATCCAAAACTGTTTGGAACTTTCATCAGCAACTTTTCGTGCGGACCGGACTCTTTTGTGGTGGGGTACTTCAGAGATATAATGGGCAAAAAGCCCAGTTTAACACTTGAACTCGATAGCCACACGGCAGATGCCGGTCTTGAAACGCGGATTGAGGCCTTTCTGGACATTGTCAACTATTACCGAGAACTTGAGTCCAAAAATCAAATCCGATTAGTTTCTCGAGATTTCCGAGCCGCTCGTGCGGAAGTCCACGGAGGAAAAGCGGTTATCGCTCTTGCAGACGGACGCAAGCTGGCCTTAACCGATCCGAGTGTACGAATCATTATGCCGGCCATGGGGCGTTTCGCTCACGAAGCTCTTGTTAAGACATTCAACAAAGTTGGAATCAACGCCTACGGGTTGCCTCCTGCTGATGAAGAGGTCCTCAAGATCGGCAGAGGCAATTCAACGTGCAAGGAATGCCTACCGTTGCAGACTACCGTCGGTTCAATGCTCAAGTATTTTCGAGATGACCGCCCGCCAGGTGAGGTTTCGGCCTATTTCATGCCGGGAGCCGGTGGACCCTGCAGATTCGGCCAATACAATGTTTTTTCACGGAGGCTTATTGAACGACATCAAATTCCTGATGCCGCAGTACTCACACTAAATGCATCGAATGGTTACCTGGGTTTGGGGGATAATTTCACGTTGCCCGCTTGGAGGGCCATAATCATTGGCGATGTGATGTACGAGATCTGGTCCACGTTGCTCGCCGCAGCTCAGGACAAAGATTCGGCTATGAAAATATTCTTCGAGCAATGGAATGCTCTTGTTGATGTGATAGCCACAAATTGGAAGCGCATCAAGAAACAACTTCAGGAAACTGCTTCCATCCTGTCCCATATACCCTTAAAGATGCCGTACGACGAAATACCGAAGATTTCATTGATAGGCGAAATCTATGTAAGAAACGATCCTATTTCGCTCCAAAATTTAGTCGAGAAAATGGCGGCCAAAGGGTTCATCGTAAGAACAAGCCAGACCAGCGAGTGGATAAAATATGTTGACTGGCTCATCAAGAACAACATCGAAGGGGACAAACCGAACATTCCCTTCTGGATCAGGTATTATGTCAAGAAATTCTTCGACCAGAGAATCCGAAAATTGTTGGCTCCCTCGGGACTCTTTTTTTACGAGGTCCTCAATGTTGATGATCTGATTAATGCCGGAAAGAAATTTGTATCCCCAAAGCTGACGGGTGAAGCGATACTAACCGTGGGTGCTGCGCTCCACGAGATTCTGCATCCTTCCTGTGGGATCATATCAATAGGCCCGTTTGGCTGCATGCCCACAAGAGTTGCAGAGTCCATTTTAAGCGAAAAATTCACGACGTCTGAAAAATTGGAACTTGTTAATCAGAAGAACGGTCATGGTCCGACGATGGGCAACGTCTTGAACAAACATCAAAAGTTACCGTTTCTCGCTATTGAAACGGACGGAAACGCATTTCCACAAATAATAGAAGCTCGATTGGAGGCTTTCAGCTTGCAAGCGAAACGGCTGCACGAAAGATTGTTGAACGTCAAGCATTAACAGTTGAGCTTGTGTAGATCGACGCCGGTAACAAGGGGAGGTTTTCGAAGAAACTCTTCCTGGTCGAGTTTTACATTTAATCTTGCCTTTTAGAACGAAATCAGCTCCGGCCTTTTTAGCGTCGGAGCTGATTTATTTTTGTTCTATTTTACATAGCTCGAGGCGGCACCCTAACTCGTTTCTTCTTTGGTTTGTCTGAGGCTTTTTTCACCTGGGAAGCCTGTTTGGTCTTTGTAGGTTTTACTTCGGCGGCAGGTTTTTCCTCTTTGGCCGGAGGAGTATCTACCACAGGTTTGTCTTTGTCGCCGTTCGTTACTTCCGGAGTTTTCTCCGGTTCGGCGGCATGAGCCGGCGGAGCGCCGATGCTCGAGATAAAATTCTTGACCTCGATGCCGATTCTGTCCAGCGCAGCGACCAGTTGCGGCAACACAAATGCTTCCTTTAACGTATTTAAGGTATCGGGAACAATACCCCGTTCCGTAAGAGGAGAGCAATTACAATCCTCCTTACCGACAACATAAAGTCCTACTGCATGTGAAGTGCCTAGGGTCGCGAAAAGGACGCAAAACGACACCACCGCGATAAATAAGGATCGCATCGTATTTTCTCCTGCATGGAATGGTGTAAGTATATGATACATTTTTTGGCAAAAAAATCAAGAACTTCTTACCATTCTCCCTTTATGCAAGGAGAAAACCATGGTCTAAAAATTCATTTTTTCGTGATAGCTGTTGAAACTTTTACATTATGAAATTGAAACAATATCCTAAAATCTGTAGGTAAGAGATAGCCCGGACAAGAGGGATGTGTGATAGGAATCCAGGGAAAAATTTGTCACGCGATATTTATCTGAACCGGTGCTCTTCACTGTAGCTCCGGCATTCAATTCAAAGTATCCAATATCGAAAAACGCTCCAATTATACTATTCTCGCTGACCTTCTTTGAAATTTCGAAGAACATTTCGAGATACAGACCGGTAAGTGATTGAGCATCGATGCTCGTCCTAGGTTGTCCAGGAGACGATTGACGGTATTCGGAGTCTATTTGGGAAACGAGTACAGGAGACCACGCTAAGTCCAAGCGAGTAATGAATCCCAGAAGGTTGTCATGTGCGTAGTAAACTCCCGTATACGGAACATGAATATGAAAGTGGTCATGGAATGTCGTCGAAGATGAACCAGCTCGATGTGAGGCAAAACTGAAATACGAATACTTATAACCTCCCACCAACCCCACCTTATAAGGAGTGTAGTTCATATCAAAAAAGTAGATTGCGCTTAGATCAGCCTGAAAAGCTTGAGGCTTGGTCTTCCAGGCAACAGGTACGCTATATGTGTTACTCTGATGCTCAAAGTCCAGGTAAAACTCGTTGCTCCACTCAAGGGGAACATTGATCCAGGCTTGACCTCGAACAGCCGTGTCGTCTCCGAGAAACGTTCCTGCTACCAATCCAAAAACGGGACTGTTAAGAGTTATTTCTTTTTTTCCGGGACCGTTATTTGCGTTGTCTCCATCTCTCAAAATTTGGGTGTTACAGCCCCACATCCAGCTTGATCTCACACCAAGAATAGACTTCTTAATATCCTCCTTTGATTGCTGGAAGGGCTCGGGAGCGAGGAATGAACTCATAGAGAAAGAACTACCAACAAGTGCACAAACAATCATCGTGGTGGCGATAATAATTATTCTGATGATTTGAAATACGTGTTTGTACGTCATTGACCAAAACCGATACAATAGTTGTCGGGACCATGGACTAATTTTTCATTAATACACATAACTTATTGAATTGTCCAATATTATTTCTTGTTTGGTACGTGAGCTATTTATCCGGTTAATGCAGCATCTTACCATCTAAACCTTGTAAAAAGAGATTCTACAGTGTTATAAAAATAGATTGCCTGCGCCCACGCTCACACGAGCATCTAGTATAAAGAGTTTTGATTTTCATGGACCGATATACGTAAAATATCACCTCTGAAGCTGAAATTAGGAGAACCTGATATGGGGCTGGACGTCTTACCGAAAACATATGAACCCGCAGAGATTGAGAAAAGATGGTACTCTTACTGGCTTGAAAACAAGTTGTTCGCCGCTGACGAGCAAAAATCGGGAAAAGAATATTCCATAGTTATTCCTCCACCAAATGTAACGGGTTCGTTGCATATGGGACATGCCCTTAATAATACCCTCCAAGATATACTCATTAGGTATCATCGTATGAGCGGCTACAATACTTTGTGGATGCCGGGTATGGATCATGCCGGAATCGCCACTCAGAACGTTGTGGAACGGCAACTCATGGCGGAAAACATCAGTAGAGAGGACTTAGGCCGCGAAAAGTTTATTGAACGTGTCTGGAAATGGAAGGAGCATTCCGGAGGCGTCATTATTAATCAGCTCAAAAGGCTCGGCTGCTCATGTGATTGGGACAGAGAACGTTTCACCATGGACGAAGGACTCTCCCGAGCTGTTCGGGAAGTGTTCGTACGATTGTATGAAGAAGGGCTCATTTACAAAGGCGAATATATCGTCAACTGGTGCCCACGTTGTCACACGGCTCTATCCGACATAGAAGTGCAGCATGAGACCGGTCCGGGCAATCTTTGGCATATTCGTTATCCCGTGGAAGCATCCGACGAATTTCTGGTTGTTGCCACTACAAGACCTGAAACCATGCTCGGAGATACGGCTGTGGCCGTGAATCCTGAGGATCCAAGATACAAACATCTTATAGGGAAAATCGCCATTTTGCCGTTGGTGGGTCGAAAGTTGAAAATAATTGGAGACCCGATTGTCTCAATGGAGTTCGGGACCGGGGCCTTGAAAGTTACGCCATCCCATGACGTAACGGACTTCGAGTTGTCCCAAAGACACCAACTGGATCACATGACGATTATGGATTCGAATGCTTACATCAACAAATTTGGCGGCCAATTTCAGGGAATGGAACGGTACGAAGCACGAAAGGCTGTTGTTGCCCAGTTGCAAGAGCAAGGCTTTCTTGTCAAAATCGAACCCTACGATCTCAGTTTGGGTAAATGCTATCGATGTAAGGACGTCATAGAACCACTCATCTCTCCTCAATGGTTCGTCAAAGTAGCACCCCTTGCACAAACAGCCATAGAAGCCGTTGAAAGCGGCAGAACAAAGATCATCCCCGAACATTGGACCAAGACGTACTTTGAATGGATGAGAAACATCAGAGATTGGTGCATTTCACGGCAGATCTGGTGGGGCCACAGAATTCCTGCTTGGACGTGTGAGGATTGCGGTGAAATTATTGTAGCTAGGTCGACACCTGCTTCCTGTCCAAAATGCAGCAGCGATCGTTTGGTGCAGGAAACAGACGTATTGGATACCTGGTTCTCCTCTGCACTTTGGCCCTTTTCAACGATGGGATGGCCCGACGACACTCCATTGTTAAAGACTTTTTATCCAACTTCCAGTCTCGTTACCGGATTTGACATTCTCTTTTTCTGGGTTGCTCGAATGATGATGATGGGTCTCAAGTTCATGAATGACGTGCCGTTTAGGGACGTTTACATTCATGCGCTGGTCCGAGACGAAGAAGGCAAGAAAATGAGCAAGTCTCTGGGCAACGTCATTGATCCGTTAATGGTGATGGACAAGTATGGGACCGATGCCTTCAGATTTACTTTAGCTGCTTTGGCTGCTCAGGGCCGAGACATAAAACTTTCTGAATCCCGCATCGAAGGCTACCGGAATTTTATGAACAAGATCTGGAATTCCGCCAGATTTGCCCTTCCATACATAGAAAAACTGCCCAAGGACTGCAAACTTGACGAGAGCAAACTCACGGTTTCGGACAAATGGATATTATCCCGATTGAATCATTCGATTCGTGATGTCGGTTCCGCCATTCAAAACTATTTGTTCAACGATGCAGCACAGATTTTGTACCAGTTCACATGGCATGAATTCTGCGATTGGTACATAGAAGAGGCGAAGATTTACTTAACCGGTGAGGATGACGAACAAAGCCGTAATACGGCCATGGTTTTGAGATTGGTTCTGGATCAAACCATGAAGTTGCTGCATCCGTTCATTCCTTTCATAACTGAAGAAATCTCATCAAAAATAACCGCATCTTCGAATTCAATTGTATGCGGTCCTTTTCCGGTGTGTGACGAAACTAGAATAGATGACTCAGTAGAAGAGCAGAAATTGCTTGTTATGGGTGTTGTGACGGCTATTCGAAACATTCGCGCTGAAATGAACCTTTCCCCGGGTAGGCAGCTTCCAGTGATAATTCAGCCGAATAGTTCTGAAGAATCAGAGATTTTGCGGCAAAATTCGGGCATCATTTCATCGCTGGGACGGGTCGATCGTTTGGACATTCATGGTCCCGGCACTGCAACCGATCAACCGAAGATGTCTGCCGTGGCCGTCATAGGTGAATTGAAGTTGTATGTACCTTTAGAAGGCGTCATTGATCCCGAAACGGAAATCGCTCGCTTGACCAAAGAGCTCGCTAAACTGGACAAGGATCTGGATAGCGTCACAAAAAAACTTGGAAATGAGGCATTTTTGTCCAAGGCGAATCCCGAGGCTATTCAAAAGCAGAAAGATCGGCACCTTGAGATGTCTTCCAAAAGGGCCGGCTTGACTGAATCGCTGGAGAAAATGCTCAAATTTAGGACGTCCTGATGTGGCCTGACCCCTTGGTATTTGAGGAGCTTGAGTCAACACAGGACCAGTTACGGATTCTTTCCTCCTTGGGAGCGGCGGAGGGAACCTCCGTCATGTGTCTTAAACAGACACATGGCCGTGGAAGATTAGGCCGATTGTGGGTTTCTCCTTCGGCCGCTAATTTGGCATTGTCTTTGCTCCTTAGGCCTCACCTGTCGCCGTCGGATACTGCCGTGTTAGGGTTGGCCGTTTCTGTATCGATCGCCAATGTTTTGAGAGACCTTGGGATTAATTCCGTGGGATTAAAATGGCCTAACGACATATTCGTCGGTTCGAGAAAGATTGCCGGGATTTTGCCGGAAGCAATCATATCCGGCAACTCCGTTGAATCTCTGATCATCGGCATTGGACTAAATGTAAATTCCGAGATCGCAGACTTTCCACCGGATTTGCACAATAAGATCACGTCCATCCGGATAGAGACCCATTCGTTTTACTCATTACCAGCGATCGCCCGTTCCGTGCTCGATTCCGTAAATAGCCTATACAATCGAATAGGTAGTGAAGGAATTCATTTTGTTCCAAATATTTGGAAATCTGAGTGGATGCATTATGGGAAAGACGTAATGGTTAATGGAATGGTCTTTACTGCACATGACATTGGGCCGGACGGTTCACTCATCCTCAAAGACGGCGACGGAAATGTGACACCTCTATTTTCCGGAGAGGCACATCCTTTAGATTACGTACAATAGCTCTGAGGCATAAGATGTATTCTCAACCTAATGAGGGGTTTATGGGCATTTCAGATTACATTGTAAAATTACGAACCCTTTTTGTCATCGGTATCGTAATCGTAGTGGTGGGATTGAGTACCTGGGGAATGGTCTTTTGGGGTGGAGCTCAGCTAAGAGAGTTTGTCGACCTCGCGATTGACAAGTACGACACATATTTTCCTGAAATCACGATCAAAAATGGAAAGGCATCGATCAAGGAAAAGCAGCCCTTTATTGTTGATTTAGGAGACAACGAGGTGAGTGTCGTAATAGATACCAGGGATTCCGGGAAGAATGCTCTTGATCATCTTAAGGCTTTTCCATCCGGTGCCGTTTTGACACAGGACAGTTTGTTTGTAAAAAGTCGTAATGAAACGAGAATAGTGTCAATAAAGGATATGCCGGACATGGTGATCAATTCATTGAGTTTGCGTGACTTTGCCGATGAATATTTTCCATTGTTGATGAGAATTGTCGCTGTCGCTCTTATTGTTTATTTCTTGATCGCAAAACTGATCCAAGCACTCGTATTTGCCTTCATTCCTTATTTTGCCGCCCGCTCCAGAAATCTCCCCCTCGGGTTTGGTGGCGCTTTCAAGCTGTCACTCGTTGCTATGATTCCTCCATTCATTCTTGGGATGTTTGAAACGTTACTTGGATTTTCCTTACCGGCTTCATTCTTGATTTATTTTGTTATTTACGGAGTTACCCTGGTTTTCCTTACGATTGATTGGATGAAAACGTCTGCTAAGTATCGCAACGGAATCCCTGAAGCATTTTGAAGGTAATTTATGGAATATTTCTTGTGCGTGCTCGGAATGGTAATGGTAGTAGAGGGACTGCCCTATTTAACATTCCCTGAAAAGATGAAGGAATTCATGCGTGTCATTCAGGAACAAGAAGATTCCATGTTGCGTGTGATCGGTGCGGTGCTGATCATTATGGGTCTTCTCATCATCTTTGTGGCTCGGCAAAGAATTGGATGATGTTCAACAAAAGCAATTTCAATGAGGATCTACCCGTTAAGATCTCATGTCTATGAATTCCGAAAAATTAGTTAACATCCCTAAAGAATACTTGCTTTCAACGTATCAGTTTGATTTACCGGCGGAACTTATAGCTCAAAGTCCGGCTGCAAATCGCGACGAATCTTTACTCCTCGTTTTCCAGAAAAGGTCCGGCCGGATCCTACATAAGAAATTTAGCCAAATTGGAGATTTCTTGCGACCCGGAGACGTCTTGGTAATCAATGATTCCAAGGTGGTCCCTGCTTTGATTCGAGCCAAGAAGAAGACGGGAGGTTCACTTGACCTACTCGTGGTCAACCCGTCGGAACCAGATGGTGAAGCGCAGGATTTTGCGGTGAGGACGTGCATCGCACGCACAGGAAAAAGATGCCGAGCCGGTATGGAAGCCGTAATTCGAGATGACATCAATATTGAAATATTGGAAATTGAAGCGCCCGGGAAGCTGAAAGTTCGCTTCCCCGTGAAAGAGTTCCAGTTTTTGACTTTTCTGGAGCAATACGGCGAGATGCCTTTGCCCCCTTATATCAAACGCCGTAATCACAACCGGGATGTTGAGCGATATCAAACAGTTTATTCCAAGGATCCCGGATCAGTCGCTGCCCCCACTGCGGGATTTCATTTCACCACAAATCTATTGTCACAGCTCAAAACGTTAGGGGTGATCATCGCAAGAGTGCGACTACATGTT
Source organism: uncultured Syntrophaceae bacterium (assembly GCA_964613745.1). Lineage (GTDB taxonomy): Bacteria > Desulfobacterota > Desulfomonilia > Desulfomonilales > Desulfomonilaceae > CAZTJA01. The sequence goes on along the minus strand of CAZTJA010000003.1, from coordinate 25,853 downwards.
GGACCTGGAACTTTCAAACCGGTAAAAAGCCCTGATATCAGAAATCACCGGATGGAGTCGGAATATTATGATATTCCAGTCAGTAGTGCTGATTTTCTGAATGAAGCAATCAGGGAATCTCGCCGTATAATCGGAGTCGGTACTACGAGCGTACGCACTCTGGAATCGGCGGTATCTCCCCAAGGAATACGAAATGGAAAAGGAAGCACGTCGCTGTTCATAACGCCTGGGTATTCATTCAACATAATCAGGAACATGGTTACGAACTTTCATCTTCCTGGATCAACTTTGTTCATGTTAGTCTGCGCGCTCGGGGGGACAGAAAACATGAAACGAGCATATGATGAAGCAAAAAAACGTAAGTATTCGTTTTACAGTTACGGGGATGCGTGCTTAATACTTGATTAAATTGAACAAACCAAAGCCCCAAAAAAGGCGGGACCCCCTCCGGGGCATCGGGTGGGATGCTTGGGTGAGAGTCTCAGGAAGGCTATTTGGTGGGCTGATGCAGGTAGGGAACTTTTAATGAGATACGGATCTGATGTCAAGTCTTTTTTATAAAAAAAAGACATCTTACTGAGAACACAAGATCATCTGAATCTTTATTCTTAATTTCCTATGATATTCCAATGATATGGCTTCAAGTAAAACTTAATTCTTTTAATTCTGCTTAGTTAGCACAAGCCCTTGTAATAAGACAATATTTTAAACACGTCGTGCTTAAACGAATACATGAGCTGCAGGCGTGATTTCTCAGCCTATTGCGAATTCGCTCTTACCGACAAAGTCATTAATTGAAAACAGGGCGTAACCGTCTGATTTTAGGAGCCTAAACCATCATTTTGAGAAGATTTTCTAACGGCGGGGGTAGAAAAGACTGGGAGACGCCAAGACTCTTTAGAAATCTTGGCGGATATTTCAGAATGAAATTAGGCGACTAGTTCAGCACAATTAATGCGTCTACAGCGATCGGCTTGTTGCCGTTAATTATGAGTGGATTGACATCGATTTCCCGTATGCTGTCATTCTCGGTTGCGATTCTACCCAGAGCGGTGATTATGTCGGCCAATGCATCGTGGTCGACGGCTTCCATGCCGCGAATGGCTCCTAATATCTTGGATGACTTGATATCCGACAACATGGCTAATGCATCATCTCTGTGGATTGGCGCCAATCTGAAGGACACGTCTTTGAGCACTTCGGTGAATATTCCCCCCAGACCGAACATTACACACGGACCAAATTGAGGATCACGAATCATACCGACCATCAATTCACGTTTACCTTTGATCATCTCCTGCATTAAAACAGCATCATCCGTGCCGGTGAATTCCGCCGAGATTTTGTCGAAAACATTTTCGGCTTCAGTTTGGGATCGCACGTCTACAAAGACCATGCTCGTCTCCGTCTTATGACTTACTGCAGAGGAGCAAATTTTCATGACGATGGGCAATCCTAATTCCGTGATTGCAGCAGGAATCTGTTCTTTTTTGGAAATGAGCAGCTCACGTGTGACCGGAATTCCATAATGAGAGAGCAGTTTCTTTGCCTCATATTCATTGAGAACCTTAGTTTCAGATGCTTCCGATGTAGTGCTCATATGAACCTCCAATCAAATATTGTATAGCGCGAAACAGCAAATACTTGCAAGTAATTTACCACTGAATCAGTGTGATTTGGATTGTCTCTTCCTCGAAACGCTCTCCACTCATTGTATGAGAATTGGTTTTCGGTTAAAATTTACCTTGTGTATTCCACACAAGATTTGTTATGCATGGTTTTCTCTCGACAGATCCAAGTTAAAATTGTCGATTTCTCTTGATTCCTTACATGCAAACGTTTAGAGGATAATTTGTAAGGATCAGATTGGGGACCGCGGTCGCGCGTACCCCTGTTTCATCGAATATGTAATTTGATCGGTCGACATGTTCGACAGTGCACGATTCACTGGATAATTTGAATTGCAGCTTCTTTTGACGCGCAGTTTATAGTAGGTATTTGGTTTTTTGATCCGTAGAGAACACCTTCAAAGCTCGATTCTACTTCCGGTAGATCCGAGATATACCCAGTAAGAAAATTTTGTCCAAAGAGTCACAGGCACCGCATCCAAGCCAAGGAGTCTACAATGCCTAAAAAGCCCCCTCGAAGGGATCCTATAATTGTTTATAAGCGTGAGGAAAAGGGGCTCAAACCATTTTTGCCGAAAACTCATGGAGCTTTTCGGTTCGGAGTCAATCCCCCCAAAGCACAGCCTAAACAGAAAAAGCCTAAAGAAACAAAGGCGGTAATTCCCGAAAAGGTTAAGTTTCATTCAGCGAACCTGGAACTTATAGAATCCTTACCTTCTCCGGAAAAAGAAATTGCACGAGCTTGCTATTATCTCTGCTTTCTCGTTCATGAAACCAAAACGAGCACGGACCTGTTTCCGTTAAAACATAATGTCTTAGAAAAAATATTCAAAAGCGGCCATAATTGTTTGACGGTAAATTACGTTCGTAGAGGTGACAGAGAAATTTACACGTTATCATCTGAAGCCCAGAAAAAATGGGAGACGGAAACCAACAGTAATAAACACCACCAAAGGATGTATTTGACTTCTAAGTGTAAAGTGGAATTTGAAGAGGGTTATTTCGATCTTTATCATTTTCACATTGTAATAGATCCTTTGAGGTTTTCATTTTATCTTCCTATTCACCAAGCATTGTGGATCGATAAGAGAAGAATGTCCAAGCGGAAATTTTACTATCCTCAAACCGTTGAATACGGCCTGATCAACGGAAAAGTGATAACCACGTCCAGAAAAGCTACTATGGTGCCTCTCGAACTCATCAAGGAAGAACTTGAGAAGCTCCTGCAACTAGAAATGCCGGTCAAAAAGAAATAGTATGATGCTCACCGGTGCAATCTTGTCCCGGTGAGTCATACTTATCGGCACCTAGTCGTTTCATCCTGCCAGTCGTTCGCACTCACTACAGAATGACCTTTTTCACAAGATACATAGTCTTAATAACAAGGTTGTTGTTTCGCATCACGAATGGGAATTCATGGAGCAATCAAGTTCATCATCTCGCTGGACGATAAAAGAAATTTTGCGGTGGACCTCAGCGTATTTTAGAACCAAGGGAATCGCTACAAGCCGCCTCGATTCTGAGGTGCTGTTGGCGCACTGTTTAGGCGTTGATAGATTGTTTCTTTATCTCAACATGGAAAGGCCCCTTACTGCGAATGAGCGACTTTGCTATCGTGATCTAGTGAGAAGGCGTGCTGCAAGGGAACCGGTATCTTTAATCATCGGAAAGAAAGAATTTTGGTCGCTTTCTTTGAAAGTGGACCACGGAATTCTTATTCCCAGGCCCGATACTGAAATTCTGGTCAGCGCAGTTTTGTCGGAAATTGCCGAACTAAAAAGCCCCATGATTCTAGAAATAGGAACCGGCTCCGGTGCTATTTCCGTTGCGGTGGGATGCGAAAGAACGGACGCTTTCATTGTAGCGACCGATATAAGCCGGCGCTCTTTGGAAATCGCAGGTATGAACATCAATACTTATGGTTTGGGAAATAGTATCGATCTTCTAAAATCGGATCTTTTGAGTGCGATAAGAAAGCGTCCATTCTTTGATGTCATCTGCTCCAATCCACCTTATATCGTGGATCACATAATCGACACACTTGATCCTGAAATCAATTACGAACCGAGATCAGCTTTGTCCGGTGGTTCCGACGGGTTATACTTTATTAGAGATATCGTAAAGCAAGCACCGTTTTACCTGAAGAAGGGCGGTGGACTTATTCTTGAAATAGGAGACGATCAGGCGGACGCGGTCTGGGGTCTAATGTCGGAAGGAGGCTTTTCACGGATTGAAGTCAAGAAAGACTTGTCCGGTAAGCCTCGTGTAATCAAGGGAGCAAAATGAAATTTATAGTTGCGGGGTTTGGTCAATTTGGACAGCTTGCATTGGACAGGATTCAGGACACTTTTCCGAGCCCTGAATTTGTAATCATTGACACTGATCCCGATACATTGAACAAAGTTCCCGAGGGGCACACCTGTATATTGGCTGATGCCGTCTTGTTTCTGTGTAAATCACGCGACTTAGTTGAAGATGACATAGTGTTGCCGATGGTTCCGTTTAATTTAGTAGCAGAATGCGCACTGAGGTTCAAAGTTGAGTTGAGTAAAGCTTCACTTCCCGATGAAATAGAAAAACTTCTTCCGAACCCTTTCCGAATGGATGATCACACTATTTTTTTCAGCCAAGCGGAATTTAAATGTCCGGACGATTGTCCGGAAGGTGAAAAATGCACCGTCACCGGAGAATACAGATTACCTCTGTACGAGTATTTGGAAAAACAGGATTTCGGCAGGGCTAAGCTCAAGTTAATGCAGAGCTTTCAGGTTACTCCCGGAGTGGGGGGATTTAGATTTGGTGAGTTAATGCAATTGATAGATGGAATTGAAGGAGGTTTAAACCTGGTTGGGAGCTCATGTAAATGCCATGCTGTTTTGACCGCAGTGATGAAACAATAATGGGTCTACTAGAAAGTAGACCCTGTCAAAAATTTCTCGGTTAAGTCCGGAAGATTTTTCCCTGCGAACTAAGTTGTACTTAATCACCCAATTTTGATGGGTCAAGGCAGATCGTAATGCTTTACTGGAGTAGCAAGCACCCAGGGCATACAGGGTAAAACACGAGTTGTTTTGCAAAACAGAAGACGTTCATCTCTCAGAGACGTGCGCCTTGATTCTTGTATTTGCGCCATAGATTAATCTAAACTATGTTCGTGGAATGCCTTAATACAGTTCGGGTGCAAAATGACGAATTGCTGCATTATTCAAAGATGATTGTGAAGGAGAAAGAATGAGTGAAGATATAATAAATGAGGGTACGGAAGCTACGGTTGACGAACTTGAAAAAAAAGTAGCCGAATCACCCGATTCAGCAGGTGCTCACTACAATTTGGGTTTGGCCCTTACTCGTCGAAAAGATTGGGACCGAGCTATGGAAGCATTTCGAAATGCTTTGAAGCTAAAACCCGGCCTGCTGGAAGCCCGCGTGAACCTCTCCGGGGCGATGCTACAGAAAGGACTATTTGATCAGGCAATTGAGGAGAGTCTTAAAGCACTCCAATATAGGCCTGATTTAATTGAAGCTTGCGTCAATATCGGGATCGCATTCATGCAAAAAGGCAGTTTGGATCAGGCGATTCATAGTTTTGAAAAAGCCCTGCGAATTGATCCCATGCATGTGATTGCCAATCTCAATATAGGATTGGCCTATTTGAGCATTGGGGAAACGGCGAAGAGCATTGAGCACAACAAAAAAGCGGTAGATGCCAAACCGGAATTCGGCATGGCTCACAACAACCTGGCGGTGGCGCTCTTCCAACATGGGGACAAGATTACCGCTAAAGAGGAAGCGGCAAAGGCAAAGGAACTTGGGTACCCCGTTCACCCTGATTTTCAGCGGTCTTTGGATCAGGCTTGATTAATGAAATACTTTACTGCTGAGTGCCTTTTCTTTTCGGGCAAAGACCGGTAACAGGAATTCAGCTCTTTTGATTCAAATTTGAGTTCCATTCCGGATGTCTCGGAAACAACACTAATTTTTTCTTTTCCCGCTGCTGCCAACAGTAATGGGCCTATCTCTGCGGCGGGAACATACTTCAATTGCCTTTTCACAAAATTCGGATCCGAAATCCAAGCCTCTAGGAAAATCTCGTTGAAAAAATCGGACTTTGAACAGGAATGAAACAAGATCTGACGGGTTTTGCTCCTTCCTCCACGAAATTCAACCAAACAATGCCTCATATCGCAATCTTCTGGAGATCCCGCCATACGTAAAAGGACTGCAGCTTCAGAATGAGGAAGGGTTGCAATTATGTCCAGATCTTCCAAACTGAACCTTACTTGAGAAAATGGTATTTCCAGCTTAGGTATCAATTTCTTGAGGGCTTTTGGCTTGAGGTCGTCAACCAAATCGATCAACTCAGGGGCTGTAAAGTCATGCAGCTCTACGTGTTCGGCAAGCTCCTCTTGATATTGTTCCAGCTCATGGAACAAGCGAATGATATATTCCGGTTCTACATTATTCCAGGGGATTTTCGCAATCAGTGTATCGGCTTCTTCACTCGGGATTGTAAGAAGACGACTAAGCAGAAGCTCGAAATCGAACTCATCCATTTTTTCATGCGATGAAAATATGCGTTCAAGAGGATCCGGCACATCAGACAGTATAACGAGCCTCGACCACCTCTTATAAAAAATCGAATCTTCCGGGGAGTTGACCGTTTCCCAATCAGTGATGATGTGATCTATTAAGCGTTGGATAGACGAGATCACTTCTCTCGTCAGCTTGGTTGCTTCATTTTCCCCGAGGTTTTCTCCCAATTCCTGAATAATATCGAGCATTGCACTCTCGATCTCCTCAGGAAAGCCGTCAGCATCGTCACTGGTATTTATCGCAGATAGGAAATAGCGCACGTCCTGCATGGTCACGGCCACCGGATCAGGGGCATCTGCGAAAGCAGAAATTACCAGAGTATTGGTCAGCGCTTCTCGAATAGAATCAACATCCGACAAATGTTCCGCTCGAACATTCGGTGATCGATTGAGAAGGCCGAAGGGCAAAATAGACTTCAGGCTCTTGATGAACTCATATCGCTCAAATTCGTTCTCATAGTACTCAAGAATCGTCAAATCCGAAAACAATTCGTCGTTCAGAGTCAAGCTTTCAATAGAGTAGATTTCAGTGTCGGTGAATATACTTAAATTGGCGAGTTTTTGACATGTCAAATCGGATAGACACTCGAATTCATTTTTCGTCACAAGAATCTGAATTTTATGATCGGCTAATAGTGTTCTCCATGCACTCCTAAGTTTTTCAACTCTGGTGTAGGCCAGGCGGAATAACTCTACCGGTGAGATATTCATTAACAGGTGGATGGCTTCTTCGACATTTCCTCCACTCTTGATTTCCAGGCCGATCCCTATAAGTTTAAGAATAGTCTCTTGAACCTTCTGCAGCTCTTCGATTGATCTAAAATCAATCTCCTTTTGGAGAACGTATTTGTTAGCCATCGCTATCGAAATTCGAATTATTTCATCAGCACGGTCCCTAGTGAATATGCCCTGCTCCATCCCAAGATTTATAACCTTGGTCAAAAAGGTTTGTTCATCTCTGATAACGAGACCTAATGGATCGAACATATGGCTCCTTTAAATAACAGTTCTTGATAATAATTGGGTTACACAGTCTCTCACGACCCTATTCCGGCAGGATTGGATAATTTGACTGTGAATACCCTTATCGGACGCGTTCCATGTACTTCCCGGTGCGTGTGTCTATTTTCAGCACGTCTCCTTCATTCACGAATAAAGGTACCTGCACGGTCATTCCGGTCTCCAATACTGCCGGTTTCGATCCTCCTGAGGCCGTATCTCCTCTCACACCGGGTTCAGTTTGTGACACTGCCAATTCTACAAATATGGGTACTTCGACGCCGATCGGTTTGCCGTTGTGAAATAATACGGTCACCACAATATTCTCTTGGAGATAATTTCGTGCATCTCCCAGCTGATCTTGGGTAAGGAAAGATTGTTCGTAAGTCTCCTGATCCATGAAGTGGAATTCCCCCTCACTCTCGTACAGATACTGCATCTGCTTTTCTTCGAGATCGGGTTTGTCGACCTTCTCTCCGGATCTAAATGTTCTTTCGATCACGTTCCCTGATATGAGGCTCTTAAGGGTGGTGCGCACAAAGGCCCCCCCCTTTCCTGGCTTAACGTGGAGAAAATCCACCATGGTAAATGGCTCACCATTAATCTCGATCTTCAATCCCTTTCTGAAATCCGGGGTAGAATACATGAACCGTCCTCTTCAATAGATTTATCCATTGCCAAGGCTTTGGATTTGGAATTTAGGCAATATAACTGAATGAGGGCTCATAATAGCCCAAATAGTTTTTTCGGAAGTTTGGAAAGCACTTCAGGACCGGAATCAGTTATAAGAACAAGACTTTCCAGACGCACACCACCAACATTTTCAACGTAAATGCCGGGTTCGATCGTAATAATCATCCCCGGCAGCAATTTTCCCCTGCCTTTTGGTGAAACTGAAGGTGGTTCATGAGTTTCCAGGCCCAAACCATGACCGAGGCCGTGGTTGAAATACTTTCCGAAACCTGCTTGGGCTATCGAATTACGAGCAATAGCGTCGAGCTCCTTTAAACCAACACCAACTTTAGCAGATTCTAAAGCTCGGTTGTGAGCTTCCAAAACGGCATCGTAGATTTTCCTCTGCTCCGGAGTCTGTCTCGTCCGTAGAATCGTAATAGTCTCATCGCTCCGGTAACCTTTTACGGTGCAGCCATAGTCTAATATAACCAGATCACCCTCGCGAATTCTTCTTTCCGTAGGAGCGCCGTGAGGTAAAGCGCTTCGAGGGCCGGAGGCGACAATGGTTTCAAATGCGACACCATCAGCACCGAATTTAAAAAAGAAGGATTCAAGTTCCAGCGCGACATCTATTTCTCTGCGTCCGGTAAGACCCTTAACCACGGTATGCTTACAGGCCTTGGAAGCTATTTGCGCTGCTTTTCTAATCAGCTCTATCTCTTCATCATTCTTAACAATTCTGAAATTTTCGACAAAGTCTCTATTTAGCGGAACTAATTGCATCTCCGGACATTTTTTCTGAAGCTGCAGAACAAATTGATGGCTGATGCGATTTGCTTCAATGCCGAGGCGTCTTATCCCCAAGGATGTTCCGAGCTTAGATAGGACTTCAAGTTTGTTGCGATCAATGTGGAGAGAGAAATCCGGGCACTCTTCTGAAGCCTGGATGGAGTAGCGACCGTCCGTTATCATGTGCCGTTCATTTTTCGTGACGAGTAGCAAGGCATCTGAGCCGGTGAATCCGGATAGATAGCGAACATTCAGCGACGGCAGGATCTCCGAATGATTGAAAAGTATTCCGTCAAGTTTCAGTTTAGGAATACGCAAGTGTAGTGAATTTAGACGCTTGTTCATTAATCCCTCGACCACTCATTCTTTATTTTGGTGACATTACTCAACCAAGCTTCTAAAGTTTGGACCACTTGCTTTTCATTGCGTTTCTTACGGGCTAAACGAATGTTTTCCTTAATCGAATCATTTGACGGATCGGATTTGAGGAGTTTGTTGAACAAAGTCTCTGCTTCATAAAAGTGACCTTGCTTCAATAATTGTTCCCCCATAGCCGAAGTTACGGGAAGATCCAATTCTTCATCCTCATCTTGTTGAAATTCAGGTTCCCTTGCCTCCAAAGTTTGATCAATTGGAGGAGATTCGGACTTGCCACGTCTGCATTCTTCTTGAGCAATCTTGAACGTGCCGACTAAAATCTTGTGGAGGGTTTTGTAACGGATTCCTTCGCCGGTTTGACCATTTTTGAGAAGGGCATCCCCCATGAAGCTAAACAATTCTGCTGCTCTTACATATTGTTGTTCCAACCTTTTGAATAGATTTAATGCCCCATCAATATTTCCCGATTCGAGCAGATTCCGAGCTTCTTTCAATTGTCCGTCGAAACTTGTCTCGGAATCATCCTTGAGATCCGCCATCACATCCGTCCGATTTAGATTCATCGTAGTTCCCCAGCGCATGTGTTTTGAGATCAGGGCTGATAAAAGCAGCAAATCCTTTCAATAGCGGCTCTAAAAAGATTAGGCCTTGCACCCGTTTTAGCGGGGCCAAGGCCTATTCATTTTCGGAACAAATACCTAAATGTCAACTCATGCCAAGTAGAGCAATCTTAGCCTGAGCGGTTTTGATCTTATTGACAATTCTCTTGTGTGCTTCCGGGTCCTGAGCTGCGTCAATGGCAGCAAGCTGCTGTTCTAAGGCTAAAACCTCGGCCTGGACTTCCGCTGCATCAATTTCGGTAAGTTTGTGGACTTCGTCAACCAAGACGGTTACGGAATCCTTCAAAACTTCACAAAAACCCGGGCCGACCGCGAATCTGACGAACTTGTCATTTTCTAAATACGAGAAGATTCCGGGTTTTATAAACGTCAACATCGGAGTATGCCCAACGAGCACGCCGAATTCGCCCATTATTCCGGGAGCAATCACTTCTTCAACTTCTTTGTCGAGGACAATCCCCCGAGGGGTGACAACTTCGACTTTGAACTTCTCTGACATAGGCGTCTCCCGATTTAAGCAGCCTGGGAAGCGAGTTTCTCGGCTTTAACTTTCACTTCGCTCAAATCTCCCACCATGTAGAAAGCCTGCTCCGGGAGATGATCCAGTTTACCTTCAACTATTTCCTTGAAGCCGGCCACCGTATCCTGAATTTTTACATACTTGCCGGGCGTTCCTGTGAACTCCTGTGCTACAAAGAAAGGTTGAGAGAGAAATCTCTGAATCTTTCTGGCGCGGGTGACGACAAGTTTGTCCTCTTCTGAGAGTTCATCCATACCCAGAATAGCGATGATGTCCTGAAGGTCTTTATATCTCTGTAACACCAACTGGACTGAACGAGCGACTTTGTAATGATCTTCGCCGAGTACTCTTGGATCGAGAATCCTGGATGTGGAATCAAGCGGGTCGACGGCCGGGTAAATTCCAAGCTCTGCGACCTGTCTTGAAAGAACCACTGTTCCGTCCAAGTGAGCGAATGTCGTAGCGGGAGCAGGGTCCGTCAAGTCGTCTGCGGGCACGTAAATACATTCAACGGCTGTGATCGAACCATTTTTAGTTGAACAGATTCTTTCCTGTAGCTCACCCATGTCGGTACCAAGTGTTGGCTGATAACCGACGGCAGACGGCATACGTCCCAAGAGTGCCGAAACCTCCGAGCCTGCCTGAGTGAATCGGAAAATATTGTCGACGAACAACATAACGTCGAGTTTCTGCTCATCTCGGAAATACTCGGCGACGGTCAATGCAGTCAAAGCGACCCGGGCTCTGGCTCCGGGAGGCTCATTCATCTGCCCGTAAATAAGAGCCGCACGATCTATAACTCGCTCACCTTCGGGCTTTTTCATTCCAGGCAAGACGCCGCCCATTTCAAGATAAAGGTCGTTGCCCTCACGGGATCGCTCGCCCACGCCGGCGAACACGGAAGTTCCACCGAACTGCTTTGCGATGTTGTTGATGATTTCCATCATGAAGACCGTCTTACCGACTCCGGCACCACCGAAGAAGCCAATCTTTCCACCACGCATAAACGGGGCGATCAAATCGACAACCTTAATTCCGGTTTCCTGAATCGAGATCTCCGTGACCTGCTCACTGAAAGCGGGGGCGGATCTGTGGATGGGCCTAGTCTCTTCTGCGCTTATAGGACCCTCTTCATCGACGGGCCTTCCAACAACGTTCATGATTCGGCCGAGGACGCTTTTACCGACAGGCACTTTAATTGGCGAACCCATATCCTTCACGGGCATGCCGCGAACGAGTCCATCCGTGGTGTCCATAGCAATTGTTCTAACGATATTGTCACCCAAATGCTGTGCGACTTCCACGACCAAATTGTCTTCGGTATCATCAATGGCCGGATTAGAGATCGTCAATCCATTGAAAATGGCCGGAAGTTCGTTTTCCGGAAATTCGATGTCAACGACAGGGCCGATTACCTGAACTATCTTTCCCGTTGCCATGTTGGGATTTCCTCCTGAACCGTTTTTTCCTTATGTTTTAGAAGAGAAAGTTTAGCCTTTCAACGCCTCGGCCCCACCTACGATTTCCATCAACTCAGTGGTAATGGATTCCTGACGCAAGCGGTTCAACTTCAGGGTCAGCTTATAAATCATCTCTTCCGCGTTACTTGTTGCAGCTTCCATAGCGGTCATTCTGGCACCATGTTCACTGGCTACCGAATCCAGGAGGCCGGTGAAAATCTGAACCTGTACGTATCGAGGCAATATTTCGTCTAACAGATCATCCTCTGATGGTTCGTACAGGTACTCACGGCGACGCTTCCAATCCTCTTCTTCCGGTACTATGGGAAGAAGTCTACGCAGCGTCTGGACCTGAGTAACTGCAGTTCGGAAACTATTGTATAAAACGTAAACTTCCTGATATTCCCCGGCTGAAAACTGCTCGGTGGCAACGGAGACGATATCTCCCGCCAGTTCGAAGTTCACGTTGTTCATGACGTTGGTAAAACGCTGCTGAATCAGCACTTCTCTGCGGCGAAAATAATCGTTTCCCTTTCGCCCTACGGTTACCAGACCAGCTTCAATGCCTTTTTGAGACATTTGCTTGACAAAAGCTTCGGCCCTTCTGTTGAGGTTAGCGTTAAAAGCACCGCACAATCCACGGTCGGCTGTGATCAGTACCAATAAAACTTTCTTGACTTCTCGTGTTTCCAGCATCGGATGTGCACTGGGATTCACTCGGGCGGCCAAAGACATCAAGACGTCCCGCATCTTATCGGAAAAAGGCCTTGCTGCTTTAATCGCCTCTTCAGCCCGACGAAGCTTGGCTGCAGCAACCATCTTCATCGCGTTGGTGATTTTCTGTGTATTCTTGACGCTGGCTATGCGTTTACGAATATCTCGGAGGCTTGCCATTTCGACCTCATTTTAATTGAGCTAGGCTCTAGAACATTAATCGTAAGAATTTTCGCCTATTAAACCAGCGAGAACTGAGGCGGTGTGAAGACGCCCTTGAAATCTTCCAATATCTTCTTGAGCTTGGTATCAAGTTCACCGGAGATGACCTTTTTCTCTTTCAACTCCGTCAACACATCCGGATGGCTGCTGTCGAGATAGCTGAGCAACTGTTTCTCGTATTCACCCAGGGCACGAAGGTCGTATTGATCGGTAAACCCGTTCGTCGCGGCGAAGATAACTGCGATTTGACGTTCAACGGGCATAGGCTCATATTGAGCTTGTTTCAATACTTCGACGAGCCTGGTGCCACGAGCAAGCTGAGCCTGTGTGACCTTGTCCAAATCGGAGCCGAATTGAGCAAAAGCCTCTAATTCACGGAACTGGGCGAGGTCAAGTCGCAAGGATCCCGCAACTTGTTTCATAGCCTTGATCTGAGCGTTGCCGCCGACTCGGGATACGCTGAGACCAACGTTAACTGCCGGACGAACGCCTGAATAAAAGAGGTCGGTAGAAAGGAAGATCTGACCATCTGTAATGGAAATAACGTTGGTAGGAATGTAGGCGGAAACGTCACCGGCTTGGGTTTCGATGATCGGAAGGGCAGTCAGACTGCCGCCGCCGTGGGTTTCACCGAGTTTTGCCGCACGCTCTAAGAGTCGTGAATGCAAATAGAAAACGTCACCGGGGAATGCTTCACGGCCCGGCGGTCTACGAAGAAGAAGTGAAAGCTGACGATACGCAGTAGCCTGCTTGCTAAGGTCATCGTAGATGATAAGTGCGTGCTGACCATTATCTCTGTACCATTCACCCATCGTAACACCCGAATAGGGTGCAATGTACTGCATAGGAGCCGGATCGGAGGCGGTTGCTGAAATAACGGTTGTATATTCCATTGCCCCAAAGCGTTCCAGTGTAGCAACGACCTGGGCGACGGTTGATCTTTTCTGTCCGACGGCGACATAGATGCATTTCACATCGCCGTCTTTCTGATTAATGATCGTGTCAACTGCGATTGCGGTCTTGCCCGTCTGTCGATCGCCGATGATAAGTTCGCGCTGGCCCCTACCAATAGGTATCATTGAATCGATAGCTTTGATTCCAGTCTGGAGAGGTTCCTTAACGGGCTGACGCTTAATGATACCGGGTGCCACTATTTCGACTACACGGAATTCTTTGGTGTCGAGGGGGCCTTTGCCGTCAACCGGCTGGCCGATGGAATCGACGACACGTCCGAGCATTCCAGGTCCAACAGGAACCTGGACAATACGATTTGTTCGTTTTACCGTGTCGCCTTCCTTGATGTGAACATCTTCACCGAGGATTGCCGCACCGACGTTATCAGCTTCAAGGTTCAAAACCATGCCCATGATTCCATGGGGGAATTCGAGGAGCTCACCGGCCATGGCGTTTTCAAGCCCATGAAGCCTGGCAATTCCGTCTCCTACGCTGATGACGGTACCCGTTTCGCTGACTTCGACCTTCTTGTCGTAGTCCTGAATCTGCTGCTTGATAATTTCACTAATCTCTTCGGCTCGAATCTGCATTTTTCTCTATCCCTTCAGGCTTTCCTTGAGCTGGTTGAGCTGGGTACGAATCGTTCCATCAATAACCGTATCCCCTACTCGGGCGAAAAGACCACCGATTAATGAGGGGTCAACTTTAGCAGTTATTACGGTTTGTTTTCCGCTGATTTTCGAGAGAGCGTCCGAGACGCGATCTAATTCATCTTCCTCGAGCGGAGCCGCACTAACCACCTCTCCCCTGGTGATCCCTTTAATGTCGTCCATCATTTCATGAAACGCATTATCGATTCCCGTCAATTGGTCGATGCGTTTCCTATCGATCAGAACGTAGACGAAATTGGTGACCATCGGGTCCGTGCCCATTTTTTCAAGTACTTGACCGGCTATACGCTTCTTATCTTCTTTCGTAAACACGGGGTTCACGAGGACTTCACGGAAATCATGCGAAGCATCAACGGTCGCTACTAAGTTCGTAAGATCCTGGGCGTATTCATCCAATTTCCCGTTCTCTTGGCCAATTGCGACCAGTGCTTTTGCATATCGCTTGGCTAAAGTGGTGTCGATCACTTCACACCCCCGACCTTAACGAAGTATTCCTCTACGAGCCGCTTTCTATCGTCTTCATTGATTTTTTCACGAATGAGCGACTCGGCTAATTCAACTGCAAGTGAAACTGCCTCGTTCTTGAGTTCTGCCTTGGCTTTTCTTACTTCCTGCTCCGCAGCAACTTTGGCCGATTCCACCATTGCCACTGCAATTCTCTCAGCATTGGAAAGGACCTTACCACTCTCTAGTTCAGCGGCCTTTTTCAGTTCGGACCGCATTTTTTCGAGTTCCTTCTCCATACCGGCTATTTTCTGTTTATACTCGGAAATCAGCTGCTCGGCTTTTTCCCTCTGTAGCTTGGCATCTTCGAGGTCTTTTGCGATCTGTGCTTTCCGTTCAGAAAAGAACCGGACCATCGGTGCCTTGAGAAAATATACGAGTACCCCAATGAGAGCGAGCGTGTTAATTACTCGCCATATCAGCATCGAAGTAGTCCAGACTTCCGATTCGTGTCCTCCGCCCCCGGCTGCACATGCTGCCGAAACGGTCAACATGAAGGCAATAATAAAAAAAGCGCCGATCTTAGGGTTTGTCATGCCACTGACCTCCCCAGAATCTTCGCTGCCATTGACTCAGCCAATGGGGTCATTTGCGCTCTCAATGTCTTACGAACTTCCGCTGCATCCCCCCTGATGGAGAGTTGCATTTCTTCGACAATTTTGGCGGCTTCCGCTCTGGCTTTATCCAAAATCTCGGATTCCGTCTGTTTGGCTTGAGTCAACAAGCTGGTTTTTTCGTCCGCTGCGGTTTTCCTAGCTTTCTGCAGCTCCTCCTTGTGAAGGTTTTCTTGTGCAAGCACTTCCTGCTCCAGAGCGAGCGCCTTTTCCTGGTCCTGACGGATCTTCGCTTCCCGTTCCCTCATTTTACTTATGATGGGTTTGTAAAGGATGGCGTTCAGAATGAACAGGAGTGCCAGGAAATTGATTAACTGGATTAACAACGTGAAGTTTAAGTTAATCACTGCATATCTCCCGGATCGCGAAATTTTACGACTGTCCGATTCTTTCCCGTAACCGAGAAAGCATCGGCCAAATCAACTAACACTTAAATGCTACTTTTAAGGAATGTTCTTAAGACCCAAGCCAAGAATGAATCAGCATGCTAACACCGCTTCCCGAATCATGTCAAGATGTTTTTGATGCGGGAGGCGGTATCAAAAAACAAGCTCTTAATGGTCGTGTTTAACTGCGGCGGGCTTTTCCAAAGTCTCTGATTCTTCTGTTGCGGATTCTTCATAGGGGGGCCATGCCTGTGCCGAGATTGCTTCCAGTTGTTCGGCATCTATTTCGGATTCGATAGCTGAAGGTGGATCGTCCTCCATCAGCACAGTTAAATCCATCTTGGAAGAGGACATGCTGCACGTACCCTCGAATACAACACCTTCTTCTATCGCTAATCGAGGAGTCTTGATGTTGCCGTACACTTTTGCAGGCGGATAAAGTTCTATTTTCTCGGTTGCGGTAAGGTCTCCGTGTACTTCACCCGCAATCTTCAGTACTGCCGAATGCACAGTTGCATGAACTACGGATTCGCTGCCAACTACGAGGGTACCTCGACTTATAATTTCACCATGAAAAACACCGTCAAGGTGAACCACCCCGGAGAAAGCCAGCTTACCTGTGAACTCCGTTTGAGAACCGAGAAATCCACTCACAGCATCGGTTTTTGTTTTTCTAAAGCCCAGCATAAGTCCTCCATGACAGGGGTGGTCAAATATGCCCGTCCATTTCCGGCCGCCACTTCATTAGCATGAATAAGCCGCTAAGTTCAACTATTAATTCAAAACATAAACACAACTTCTTCTAATCCCCCGTAAGTGAATACCTTGCGAACGGTAACGGTTCTAATATGCAAATCGTCTCATGGCAACGTTTGAGATCACGGAAACACAGAAAAAAGAAACTAAAAGTGAGGATCCTCCGTAGCTTATAAAACTCAACGGAACCCCTACTACCGGAACTAGTCCCATTACCATCCCGATATTAATGACCACGTGGAGAAAAAGAATCACTACGCAACCAAAGGTTACAAGCGCGCCGAAATCGTTGCCGGCCCGGGCCGCATTTGTCAGACCCCGCAGAAAGAGCCATGCAAATAAGAGAATAACAACGCTGCAGCCCAGAAATCCCCATTCTTCCGCAAGAATGCTGAAAATAAAATCAGTGTGTTTTACGGGCAAAAACATCAATTGATTCTGAGTACCCATGAGATACCCTTTTCCGGTCAGTCCTCCTGAACCTATTGCGATCTGAGATTGTATGATGTGATAACCGGCACCCAGTGGGTCGTTGTCCGGATTCCAAAAAGTGAGAAAACGGCGGCGCTGATATTCTAAAAAAAGTTTTTCCCAGAACAGGTAAGCTGTTGGAATCATGAATAACATCACACCGAGTCCCCACAGCAAAATACGTTTCCCGACCCCTGAAAAGAGAATCATAGATAATGAGATCGAGAGGATTATGATCGCCGTTCCTAAATCAGGTTGTATTAGGACTAAGAGGAAGGGAATGATCGTAATCACGAAAGGAGCGGCCAATTCTCTGAGGTCGTTTATGGGTTGCCCGGAACGTGTTTGGAGATATTTAGCTAATATGATGACCAATGCCGGTTTTGCGAACTCCGAAGGTTGAAATCTCATGAACCCTAGTTCTATCCACCTTCTTGACCCTGCAGTCACTTTGCCCAAACCCCAAACGGCAAT
>CAZTJA010000003.1:0-8326 GCA_964613745.1 uncultured Syntrophaceae bacterium | reverse complement strand
GTTCTATCCACCTTCTTGACCCTGCAGTCACTTTGCCCAAACCCCAAACGGCAATCAAGGCGCAGATTACAGCGACATAGATCCAAAAAGACCAACGTTCAAGAATATTATAATCAAACAGAAGAAACAAAGCCCCTAAACTTAAGCCCAGAATACACCAGACAATCTGTCTAGCAATGAAAGACTTACCTGCCTCTCCCATAGGAGTCACCGCACTATTTATGAGAGCTATGCCGATGAGGGCAAGAATAATGCTGAGCAGAATGATTTGCCATTCGAATTTGTTCAACTGAATTGATGACTTGTTCAAAACCGACATTGGATAGTTTGCTCCGGTTACTGATCACCGGGATCAGGAACCCCATAGTATTTGGCAATAATCTTCCGAGCAATAGGAGCAGCACTGGCTCCCCCGCCTCCACCATGTTCTACAATTACGGCAAGAGCTATTTTTTTGGGTCTATCATTCACATAGGCAACAAACATTGCATGGGTGCGTTCATGATACGGAATGCGATCTTCTTCGGTGATAGGGTGCTTTGATCTAATTACCTGTGAAGTTCCTGTTTTGGCATGTATGTTGATTCCGGGTATCTTGCAACGTTTTCCTGTGCCGTGTTTGTCCGTAACGACTTCAAAAAGACACTTCTGTAGCTCTTTGAGGTGTTTTGGCTCAATGTTTAAATCCCACCTCTTCACGGGTGAATGTTCGTATAAGGACTTGCCGTCGGAAGAAACGATCTGTTTCACTACTGCCGGCCTTAGAAGGGTTCCGTTCCCTGCAACTGCAGCAGTCATCATTGCAAGTTGAATGGGGGTCGCCGTCATGTAACCTTGCCCAATGGAAATGGTGACTGTTTCTCCATCCTTCCATGAATCCGTTTGATTTCTGGCCTTCCAAGTAGGTGTAGGAATTAACCCGGGCAGCTCATTTTGAAGTCCAAGCCCAGTTGGTGATCCTAGCCCAAAAAGTGCGGCATATTTAGCTATTTTTTCAGGGCCTAGTTTCAAGCCAAGTTCATAGAAGTAAACATCACATGATTCGATTATTGCCTTATGCAGTGAAACTTTTCCGTGACCGCTCGGGTTCCAGCAACGAAAAACCTGGTTGGATAGCTCAAGTGAACCTTTGCAGACACAAGATTTGTCGTAATCGATCACGTTTTCACATAAGCCCGCAAGGGCGGTCACAATTTTGAAAGTGCTTCCCGGGGGATACAAGCCTCGAATGGCTCGGTTTTCAAGAGGGTGCAAAAAATCCTGGTTGAGGTTTCGCCATTGTCGTTCCGAAATAGCAGGGCTGAACATCCCTAAGTCGAATCCAGGTTTACTGACGAGTGCCAAAAGTCTTCCGCTGTCCGGATCCACGGCAACAACGGAACCAGCTCGATGCAGAAATATGCTTTCTATGTAAGATTGAAATTCCGAATCGATTGTGAGAAAAATGTCGGCTCCCGATTTAGGCGGCCGAGTGGACACGGTTCGTAATTGTCGACCTCTGGCATCGATTTCGATTTGCTCCCAACCCTCTTCGCCTTTAAGATATTGTTCGTATTCCTTTTCCAATCCGGATTTTCCCACCAAGTCTCCGGGTCTATATCCGATTCTTGATCCCTTGGTCAGCTCATCCAAAGAGATTTCGCCGATATTTCCTATTGTATGGCAAAGAGTCTCACCCGCCGGATAGTTTCTGATGCTTCTGATTTCCAGGACGGTTCCTTTTAATTCAGCCGTCTTGGCCTTTAACAGTGATAATTCTTCAAGAGGAATATTCTTTTTGATCGGGAAGGTTATAAATTTTGGGACGGCCCTGCTGCGCTCAATTGTAGCCCTGAATCGCTCTTCGGGTAATCCCAACAGTGGAGCACAAGTCTTAACAACCTGATACGGGTTTTCGATATCACCAGGAACTATGGAGAAAGAAAATGCCGGAACATTTTCAGCAAGGAGTCGAGCTTTCGTATCATAGATCCTGCCTCGTGTTGGAGGGGATCTGACCAGGCGAACTCTGTTATTGACCGATAATTCCTCGTAAGATTTTCCCTGAATGACCTGCAGACTCCAAAGTTTGAATCCTAAAATGCCCAGCACACAGAGCATTATCACGCCGGCCACTTTCAGCCGAGGCCCATAATACGAGAATCCCGAGTCTTTCTTTGGTAAATCCGGCATTACCAGCAACTACCCAATTCAGTTATGTATTTATCCGGGGAGATTATAGCCTGAATCTCCGTAACCGATTAATCGTTGGTAGGCGGAACGGACCGTGTCGAGTAACGGGAAAATCAACAATGCGAAAACCCCGGTTATTAACGCTTTGATCAACAGTAGATTTAAAAGATGCAAACTGATGAACTCTTCACCCATACTCCACCTGGCGCCAACCACAGCAACTCCGGCAAAAAACACGGATACGAGTGCCATGAGGAATCTGCCTGAATACGTGTCAGTTTCTATCAAGGAGTTTGTATAACCGCAGAGCACGAGCACAAGGCAGTAAATTGTCGAGAAAAAGCCTTGAGGCGATCCCGAAAGCAAATCGACCAAGAATCCAAGAAAGAACGCAGAGACTGCAGCCGACCTGAAGCTAATCCTCATAGACGACCAGATCACTACAATGAGTAAGAGGTCCGGTCTGTAGTGTTGAGGCACCAGAAATCCGATGATTGTGGATTGAGTTACCAAAATCAGTGACACTATTAAGATCAAAAGGCCGGAATCTCTCACTATTTTCCCTCTAAAGTGGACTGTAGGTCGAATCCTGCCTTTTGAGTAGCCACTACAAGAACTTCTTCCAGATTCGCTGATGCTATTTCAGGTATTACTAATGCCTCCAGAAACATACCTTCCGAGGAGGTATAGATTTTACTCACTTTTCCGATGTTAACATTTTTTGGAAAGATACCGTCCAGTCCGGAGGATACAACCAGGTCTCCCACAACTATGGTGGACTTTGGATTTATGTATTTGAGGACACATGTCCCATCAAGGGAGCCGTTTACCAGACCTCGTTCTCTTGTTCTGGCGACGCGCGCATCAACTACTAGACTCGGATCCGTGATCATCAGAACCTTTGCGATCTCCGGACCTGTACGGGTGACTTTTCCCAGGATGCCTTCAGTGACAATCACGGGCATGTCGAACGCCACCCCATCATCGGACCCTTTATTAATCAACAAGGTTTTATACCAACCTGCAGCATCGTGACCTATCACTTGCGCTGCAATGGTGGGGAGTTCGAATCGGGTTCTGAGTTCAAGGATCTTACGCAGCCGTTCATTCTCGGTTTGTCTTGTTTGTAAAAGGGAGTTCTGGGAACGCAGACTTTTAAGTTCATCCTTTAAACGAGCGTTTTCAGACTGAGCTGAGAAAAGATTCGCATAGTCATCAAAGGAACCGCTTATTCTCGTGTGAATTGATGAAATCACGGAATAGATAGGCCTGAATGCGGTTAAAACCAATTTTCCGATGTAGCCGCCCTCCTGATTATGGTGAGATCCAAAGAGGATTATTGCTCCCGCTCCTATGAGTACGATTATGAGAATAGCATCACGAATTGATTTGGGCATTTCAGGGTTATCTTACGAGAACTTCCTTTAACAAGCTGAAATTTTCGAATACCAACCCGGATCCCATCACTACCGTAGATAGAGGGTCATCCGCGACCACCACCGGCAAGCTGGTCTCCCTTCGTATCACTTCATCAAGATTTTTTAGCAAAGATCCACCTCCGGTTAAAACAATGCCGTTGTCCACAATGTCTGCGGCAAGTTCCGGGGGAGTTTGTTCCAAAGCTGTTTTTATGGTCTCGAGAATCTGACGTACAGGTTCCGAAATGGCTTCCGTCACTTCGCCGGAACGTAGGCCGATAATTTTGGGAACACCTCCTATCAGATCACGGCCTTTGACTTCAATAATTTGCTCTTCCTGCTGGTGACAAGCGCTGCCAATCATCATTTTTATCATTTCCGCAGTTCGCTCTCCAATCAACAGACTATATTTTTGCTTTACGTATCGAATTATTGCCGTATCAATCTTGTCTCCCGCAACTCTTAGAGACTTCGAGTACACAATATCGGACATTGAGATAACGGCCACTTCGGTCGTTCCGCCTCCTATGTCTACGATCATGCTGCTCGTCGGTTCGGTTATGGGCAAATTTGCTCCTATTGCAGCTGCTATGGGTTCCTCCACTAAATAAACTTCACGTGCTCCTGCACTTTTTGCAGCATCCCGAACCGCTCTCATTTCAACTTGTGTGATTCCTGAAGGAATGCAGACCACAATGCGGGGTTTGACCAAAAAACGTCGATGATGAATCTTAAATATGAAATGTTTGAGCATCGCCTCCGTGACTTCAAAATCTGCAATAACTCCGTCCTTCATAGGACGAATTGCCTTAATATTGTCCGGAGTTCGCCCCAGCATTTTCTTAGCATCCGTACCCACCGCAACGATTCTCGGTCCACGTTTAAGATCGGTTTTAACCGCTACGACCGAAGGTTCGGATAATATAACTCCCCTGCCTCGAACGTAAACAAGAGTGTTTGCGGTTCCCAGGTCAATGGCCATATCGTTGGAGAAGAAACCGGATACTGAATCGAAAAACATAGTTTATACTTTCATGCGCGTATTCTACTTGCTCAGAGAGCCCAATTCGATCCTCGGAATGCGGTTGACAAGAAAGACATACGATTTCCGGTCATGGGCGGCAATGATTATCGCCGGAACTCATTTGATTGACAATACCCGACAAAATTCATAAGATCCCGTCTCGATTGGCAGGCGAAAGGAGAATCTCGTGCTTGACCTAATGCGGAAGCACGCTACTTCCTGGATTATCAAAGTAGCTCTTGGCGGAATAATTGTTGTTTTCGTTTTCTGGTACGGATGGTCCGGCCCAACGGAAAAATCCAGAGATTTTGTAGCCAAGGTTAATGATGACGTCATCACGTACGATCAGTATCGTAACGCCTACGAAGCAGAATTGGAAAAAATCAGAATGCGCTTTAAAGGCGGCATTCCATCCGAGTTGATGGAAAAATTGAACCTGAAGAAAAACGTACTTCAGGCAATGATAGATCGGCAGTTGTTACTTCAGGAGGCAAAGAAGCTAGGTTTAACCGTAACGGATCAGGACTTGATTGATGACCTCAAATATAATCCAATGTTTCAAAGGGATGGGGCGTTTGATGAGAACATTTATCGAGTCTATTTGAGTAGTTTAAAGCTCTCCCCCATTGCCTTTGAACGTGAACGGAAACAAGAACTGCTTGAGCAACAATTGGCGGACCTACTGACCGACAGTCCCAAGACCAATCCTGAGGAGATAAAGAGATTTTGGCACTTCCAAAATGATAAGCTCCATTTGGCAAATTTGCTGCTCAAGACGACTGAAAAAGCCGATGTCATGAATATAGATCCGAAGGCTCTGGATACATTTTTTAAGGAAAACGCCCAAAAATATGAAATACCCGCATCCGTGGATGTCGAATATGTCTCGGTAACTTGGCGGGATAGTGCAAAAAATATTTCGATCTCAGAGGACGAAGTTAAATCATATTATGATTCCAATCCCAAAGAGTTCACTGAGCCTGAGACGGTGCGACTGCGAAACATACTACTTAAATCGCCTGAGGGGCAAGATAAAGAAGAAACGAAGAAAAGAGCCGAAGAGATTCGTGCAAGGATAAATACAGCCGAAGATTTTGCCGCACTAGCAACAGCTGAGTCTCAGGACAGTGCCACCGCAGAAAAAGGCGGCGATATGGGATTCATCTCATTGAAGAATCTCGATCAGAAACTTGAAAAAGCGGCAGAAAAGCTGCAAATAGGCGTTGTTTCAGAGCCGGTTGAAACAAGCCAAGGAATTCATCTCTTATTCATCGAGGAACGTAAACCCGAAAGATCGGTTCCTTTCGATGAGGTAAAGGGCCGTATCTCAGACAAGCTTATTGAGGAAAGAGCCAGAAAAAAGGTAAACGACGATGCCGATGCCTTTTACGAAAAGGTTTATCGAGCCTGGGATTTGAGAGAACCCTCGAAACAATTTGGACTTGAGGTAAACAAAGTCGAATCTGTTACGAAATCCTCCGGATTGCCTGGAATACTTGACCCTAAATTATCTGAAGAAGCATTCACGATCAGACCAGGTGATATTTCCAAGCTGATGAGAAGTGGCGAAAATTACGTGGTCATGAAAGTGACAGGGAAAAAACCTGAGCGCATCCCCACTCTGGATGAAGTACAAAGTCTCGTCCAAAGTGATTTTGTTAAAAACAGAGAAAATATCGCGTTGCAGAAGAGAGCTTCTGAAATAATTCAGGAATTGAAGCAACCTGGGGCCGATCCAGAGGCAATCGCCGCCAAATACAATCTGAGTTGGGACATGATGGAACCGGTTTCGCGAACGGCTGGTTTTCTACCCAAATTAGGCAGTGGTCCTCAAATTTCTGAACTTCTGAGCGTGCTCAGCGAGGCTACTCCCATATTCGCCAGTCCAGTGACTACTTCCGATGGCACTGCCATTGTTCGACTCGTAAAAATCGATCCTGCGCCCGAATCTCAATTCGAAGCCGAAGCTCCAATGATCAAGAACTGGGTTTTGGAAGTGAGAAAGACGGAGTTCCTCAAAGGTTGGATAAAACTGTTGGCGGAAAAGGCCAAAATAGAGATTAACGACAAAACCCTTTGATAACGTCAGGTGCGGTATTATTTTGCCGCACCTTGCCTCGAATTCCCCTCCCGAACTCATTTTCACATCAAACATCTTATAGTATTTAGATTACTCGAACGGATTTCCACAACCTTGCGGACCGTTTGGAGGGGCTAAATGGAATTAATACCCTTACTGATCATATCCATATTGCTCTTGATAGTGTTAAACGGCGTTTTTTCCGGGATGGAAATCGCTTTGGTTTCAGTGCCGAGAGCAAGATTAAAGAGATATGAGAAGGAACAGCGACCTGGAGCGGCAACTGCGATAGAATTGCAAAAAGACATTGACGGTTTTTTTGCCGTTGTGCAGATAGGTGTCACTTTTATTGGTACTCTTTCGTCGGCCATCGGTGGTTCCGCAGCAATCGAGATATTCAATCCCGTGATTAAGTTGCTCGGAATTCCTGCAGATTCTACTGCAGCCCACATCGTAGCCGTCTTGGGCGTAAGTATCACAATCTCCTTTTTTAGCCTTGTTATAGGCGAGCTTGTACCCAAGTCTCTCGCCAGGAGGAATCCCGGCAAGATCAGCCTCTTCCTGGCCGGTCCTTTCAAATATTTTTCGGCAATTTTAAAACCAGGGGTTTGGCTTCTCACAGGAGTGACGAGATTAATTTTGAGGGTCTTTGGAATTAAAGGACCTTCCACCACCTCCGGTTTGACCACCGAAGAATTCCGTATGATGGCGTCTGAACTGGTTGAATCTCGACAAATGCCCATCGACATACATAACATGATAGTGAGAGTTACACGTCTTTCCCAAATTCGGGTCGAAGATGTCATGATCCCGCGGTATAAAATTGTTTCAGTCAAGGTCGAATCTAAGCAAGACCCCAACCTGAGAGATCGACTTCTACGAACATATCGAAAACACCACTATTCATCGTATCCAATCATAGATCGGATTGGCGAAAACATCTTGGGAGTCGTGAATATAAAAGACTTGCTTATGTATGACGACACAAGGAGTGTAGTCCAACTTCTCCGCCCCCCTACTTTCACTGCTCGAGGGCAAACCCTGGATAGAGTTTTGGCTTCAATGCAGAAAAATGATGAACAATTGTCCGTCGTTGTTGATGAGCATGGAATGATTGACGGAATAATTACTCTTGAGGATCTTCTGGAAGAATTTGTCGGTGAGGCAGGTGGAGTGGAACCTCCTACATTTACCACCGGTGACCCTGTTCCACAGGAGGAAGGAAGTATCGTAGTAGATGGTCTTATAACTCTTCACGAATTGAATGAACTCCATTCAATCACTCTTCCGCATTCATTCTATTACAGTACACTCGCTGGATTTGTTCTCGATAAACTCGGAAGCATTCCGCAAGTGGGAGACCATCTGGACCACGAAGGACTACGATTTACAGTAATGGAAATGGATAGGAATCGTATTAAGCTGCTGAAAATCAGCAAATTGCAATCCGAGTGATTCGGAAGTCCGGTCCGGTTTGTTTCCTACGAGGATATGAGAACTCTCTTGCATTACGCGGGAAGATTCAAGATTATTAGGTGAAAGTTTAGTCACCTCGATTATGGCCCCAAAATCCTTCAAAAATGCTTGACAGGTATGTATCCGCTTGTTAGATTCTAAAGTACTGCGGGCATA